>JANNNM010000113.1:0-2681 GCA_031398535.1 Betaproteobacteria bacterium
GCCGCAGTTTCACTACGAACTGGGGCAGCGGCTGGCACCCCTGCGCGACGAAGGCGTGTTGATCCTGGGTCTCGGCAACGTCGTCCACAACCTCGGCCTGATCCAGTGGGGTGGCAAGGGCGCGCCCGCACCGTGGGCCACGCAATTCAACGACGCGGTACGTGGACATGTGGAGCATGCGGACCATCCGCCGCTGATCGACTATGCCGCGATGGGTGAACCCGCGCGTCTTTCCGTGCCGACGCCGGAGCACTATCTTCCGCTGCTCTACACCATCGGTGCGCAGCGGCCGGATGACCGCGTGGCGATCGTCACCGACGGCATCGAACTCGGTTCGATCAGCATGCTGTCGTGGTCGGCCGCGCCGGCCCGGTAGTCGCGCTGGCGTCGCTCGCACCCGCGTCGATGAAGCATCATCCACGCCACGACGGCTAGTCCATGGACGAAAGCGGAACGCGTGCAGCGTCGCGCCTCGATGCAGCGATCGACGCGCACCGGCGTGGCGATCTGGATGCGGCAGCCGAGGGTTATGCAGCGTTGCTTGCCGACGATCCGGCGAACTTCGACGCGTTGAACCTGCTGGGCGTGATTCTCCTCAATTCAGGCAAGGCCGACGACGCGATCGGCCTGCTGGAGCGTGCCGTGGACATTCGTCCGGAGGCTGTCCCCGCGCTGCACCAGCTGGGTCTGGCGCGGATCGCGACAAGGGAGTGGGACGAGGCCGTGCGCGTACTCGAGCGCGCGATCATGTTCGCGCCCGACTACGTGCCGGCGCATGAAAGCCTGGCCTACCTGCTGTACGGACAAGGCCGGTTGGCCGCGGCCGCGGATGCGTTTGCGGCCGTTGCGCACCTGCAACCACAGTCTGCGGCTGCCCACAACAATCTCGGGACCACGCTTGGACAGCTCGGACGGCACCGCGAGGCATTCGCAGCCTATGAGCACGCGCTGCTGGTGGAACCGCGGCATCCATTTGCGCTCCTCAACTACGCGCAGTTGCTGGTGAAGGTCGGGCGGCCCGCCGATGCGATCGAACCCTATCGGGTGTTGCTGGCACAGTCGCCAGCGCACGCCGATGCGTACTATCACGCGGGATGCCTCTTCTACATGCAGGGACTGCGCGATGAAGCCCAGTCGGCCTTCGCAGATGCAATCGCACGCGACCCGGAACATGTGAGCGCGCACTGGGCACAGGCGATGGCGACGTTGCCACTTGCCTATGGCCCTGGCGAGGATCCTGCGGTGTTTCGCCGGCACTTTGCGGATGCGATCGCGAACCTCGATGGATGGTTCGACGCTTCGCGCAGCGCGCTCGGCAGCAAGGCGGTGGGCCGCCAGCAGCCGTTCTATCTCGCCTTTCACGAGGTGGACAACGTGCCCCTGCTCAGTCGGTATGGCGACCTGTGCGCGCGCCTGATGCAGGCGGGACTTCCCGACGCAGCGATCCCTGTGAATCGCCCCGCCAATCGCACGGGACGCGTCAAGGTCGCCATCGTGTCGGGATTCTTCTACGATCAATCCGTCTGGACGGCGTTGTTGCGTGGTTGGTGCGCGCATCTCGATCGCAGCCGTTTTGAACTACACCTGCTGTACACCGGGCTTGTCGTGGACGCGGAAACGGCGATCGCTCGATCCCATGCGACGACCTGGCACCATGGACTGTCCGGCGTAGCGCAGTGGCTCGACGCCATTCGCGGCATCGCGCCCGACGTCCTGCTCTACCCGGAGATCGGGATGGACAGCATGAGCACGCAACTGGCCAGCCTGCGACTTGCGCCGACGCAGGTGGCTGCGTGGGGCCACCCGGAAACGACGGGACTGCCGACCATCGACTACTACCTGTCGGCCGCATCGTTCGAACCGCCGGGCGCCGGGGCCCACTATCGGGAGCAGCTCATTGCCCTGCCCAACCTCGGATGCTGCTACGACCCGCTACTGCCTGCGTTTGTGGAACCGCTTTGGGACAGCCTGGGCGTCGACGACGGCGTGCCCCGCCTGGTCTGCGCTGGCAGCCCGTACAAATATTTTCCAGAACACGACCACATGTTCGTCGACATCGCGCGTCGTTTCGGACGCTGCCAGTTTCTGTTCTTCACCGATATCGCAACGCATCTCTCCCGGCAACTTGAGGCCCGATTGACCATCGCGTTTCGCGAAGGGGGCCTTGACGCCGCGCGCCATGTCCGGTTTCTGCCGCGTCAATCAAGGCCCGCTTTCTTCGGGCTGATGCAACGCTGCGATGTCTATCTCGACACGGTCGGGTTCTCCGGCTTCAACACGGCCATGCAGGCTGTGGAGTGCGGATTACCGGTCGTCACCATCGAAGGAAGGTTCATGCGGGGTCGGCTCGCGGCCGGCATCCTCCGGCGCATGGAGATACCTGAACTGGTGGCAGGCAACGCCGACCAGTACATCGAAACGGTGGTCCGGCTTTGCCAGGATGGTGCGTATCGGCGTGATGTCGTCGGGCGGATCGTCGCGCAACGGCCCGTGCTGTTTCGCGACCTGGCGCCGGTGCAGGCGCTGGAAGCGTTCCTGGTGCGCGCCAAGCAAAACGCCCCGCTCTGGTGAGCGGGGCGTTGATGCTTGAGGGGTGCCTGACGATGACCTACTTTCGCACGGGAACTCCGTACTATCATCGGCGTACTGCCGTTTCACGGTCCTGTTCGGGATGGGAAGGG
>JANNNM010000127.1:0-2645 GCA_031398535.1 Betaproteobacteria bacterium
CTCGCGCACGCGCTCGTTGATCAGCACGTTGGAGTCGATCGCCACGCCGATGGCCAGCGCCATGGCCGCGATGCCGGGCAGGGTGAGCGTGGCCTGCAGCATCGACAGCAGGGCCACCAGCAGCATCAGATTCACCGCCAGCGCAATGGTGGAGATGACGCCCATCAGCAGGTAGTAGACGCACATGAACAGGGACAGCACAATGAAGCCGTAGGTAACCGACCTGAAACCCTTCTCGATGTTCTCGGCGCCAAGCGACGGGCCGATCGTGCGCTCCTCGACGATTTCCATCGGCGCGGCCAGCGCGCCGGCCCGCATCAGCAGCGCGACGTCGTTGGCTTCGCGGGTGGTCATGCGGCCGCTGATCTGGACGCGGCCGCCGCCGATTTCCTCGCGGATGGCGGGCGCGGTGATCACTTCGGCCTTGCCTTTTTCGACGAGCACGATGGCCATGCGCTTGCCGACGTTTTCGCGGGTGAGTTCCTTGAAGATGCGCGCGCCGGTGCCGTCAAGGTTGATGTGGACGGCGGGTTCGTTGGTGCGCTGGTCGAAGCCGGGTTGCGCGTCGTTGATGCGGTCGCCGGTCAGCACCACCTGGCGTTTGACGACGATCTGCGACCCGCCGCGCTCGGTGAAGAGGTCGCTGCCCAGCGCCACGCTGCCGGCCAGCGCCGCTTCGAGCACGCCGGGCTCCTCGTTGACCATCCGGACCTCGAGCGACGCGGTGCGGCCCAGCAGGTCCTTCGCGCGCGCGGTGTCCTGCACGCCCGGCAGCTGCACGACCACGCGTTCCGCGCCCTGCTGCTGGATGATCGGCTCGGCCACGCCAAGCTCGTTGACGCGGTTGCGCAGGATCTGGATGTTCTGCGCCACGGCGCCGTCCTGGAAGCGCTTCTGCGCCTCGGGCTTCAGGCTGGCCAGCAGCCGGTACTCGCCGGCGACCCCGTCCGATTCGCGGACCAGCAGATCGGCGAAGTTCTTCTCGATGAGGATGCGCGCCTTGTTGCGCTCGGACTCGTCGCGAAAGCGCACGACGACGTTGTTGCCTTCACGCGCGACGCCGGCGTAGACCACCTTTTCGTTGCGCAGCAGCGAACGGAGGTCAGTCGTGTAGCGGTCGGCCGCCTTGTCGAGCGCGGCCTTCATGTCCACCTGCAGCAGGAAGTGCACGCCGCCGCGAAGGTCGAGGCCCAGGTACATCGGCAGCGCACCGATGGCCGCCAGCCATTGGGGCGACGATGACAGCAGGTTCAGCGCGACGATGTAGTTCTCGCCAAGCTTGCTTTGCAGCAGGTCCTTTGCCTTCAGCTGCGTGTCGGTGTCGGTGAGCCGGACCTTGATGCCGGTGGAGTCGAGCGCAATGCCGCGGACGGGAATGTTCGCCGCCTTCAGCGCATCTTCCACCGCCGCCAGCGACGTCGCGTCGATCTTGCCGCGCGCGGAGGACACCTGCACCGCCGGCACTTCCGGGAAGAAGTTGGGCAGCGTGTAGAGGAACCCCGCCACCAGCGCAACGGCGATGACGATGTATTTCCAGAGCGGGTAACGATTCATGGCGGGCGGCTCGAGGTGGTCGCTGGCCCCGCGGCGGCATCGAAGCCGCGGCGCGGCGGCAGGCGGAGGGTGGGGTCACGCGCGGAAGGCTTCAAGCCGCCGCGCTTCGCCTGGAAAGGCGCCTACAGCGCCTTGATCGTGCCCTTCGGCAGCAGTTGCGCGACCGCGGCGCGCTGGACGTTGATTTCAGTATTGGGCGCGATTTCGATCGTGGCGTATTGCTCGGTCAGCTTGTTGACCTTGCCGACGATGCCGCCGGCGGTGATGACTTCGTCGCCCTTCTGCAGGGCCTCGAGCATCGCCTTGGTTTCCTTGGCGCGCTTCTGCTGCGGACGGATGAGCAGGAAGTAGAAGACAACGAAGATGCCGATCATCGGCAGGAACGTCATGAATTCGCCGCCGAACGAGCCGCCGGGCGCTTGGGCGTAAGCAGAGCTGATGAACACTTGTAAAACCTCCAGGGGCTTCAAGGCCGCGCGGCGCCGGCAGCAAGGATCGTGGCGTCCTGATGCTGGGGCGAACGAAGGCGCGGATCAACTCACGATTCTACCATGTGGCGCCTTTGCGCCCGGAACAGGGCCACGAAGGCCGGCAGGGCGCCTGCGGCGATGGCCTCGCGGATCCCGGCCATCAGTTCCTGGTAGTAATGGAGGTTGTGGATCGTGGCGAGGCGGGCCCCCAGGATCTCGTTGACCCGGTTCAGGTGGTGCAGATAGGCCCGGGAGAAGTTGGCGCAGGCATAGCAGCCGCAGACGGGGTCCACCGGCATGGTGTCGGTCTTGTACTTGGCGTTGCGGATCTTGACGTCGCCGAAGCGCGTGAACAGCCAGCCGTTGCGGGCGTTGCGCGTGGGCATCACGCAGTCGAACATGTCGATGCCGGCGGTGACGCCGGCCACCAGGTCCTCTGGCGTGCCAACGCCCATCAGGTAGCGGGGCTTGTCGGCGGGCAGCAGCGGCGCGGTCCGGGCCAGCACGCGCAGCATGTCTTCCTTGGGTTCGCCGACTGAAAGCCCCCCGATGGCGTAGCCGTCAAAGCCGATGGTGGTCAGTCCAGCCATCGACGCGTCGCGCAGGTCGTCGTACATCCCG
>JANNNM010000147.1:0-1293 GCA_031398535.1 Betaproteobacteria bacterium
CGACGTGACCATCCAGAAGCAGATCCTCGACCTCATCGCGGCCTTGCAGAAAAAGCACCAGATGTCGGTGCTCTTCATCACGCACGATCTCGCGGTGGTCGGCGAGATTGCCGATCACGTGATCGTGATGCGCAGCGGGGAGATCCGCGAACATGGCCCGGCGCGGCAGGTGTTCGAGGATCCGCAGGACCCGTACACGCGCGCGTTGCTGCAATGCCGACCGCAACTCGACCGGCGGCCCGCGCGGTTGCCCGTCATCGAGGACTTCATGTCCGGCGAGGCCCACCTGGAAATCCCGGAGCGCTCGCGCGGTGTGGTGGCGGGCGACGTGCCGGTGCTGCAGGTCCGCAATCTCGGCAAGAGCTTCTTCGCGCGCGAAGGCATCTTCGGCAAGCGCGAGTTCAAGGCCGTCAAGGATGTCTCCTTCGACCTGCCGAAGGGCAAGACGCTGGGCCTCGTCGGGGAATCAGGTTCGGGCAAGACCACAGTGGGTCTGACCTTGATGCGGCTGCACCAGGCCACGACGGGCGAAGCGCTGTTCGAAGGGCGCGACATCCTCGGCATGTCGAACAAGGAATTCATCCCGTACAAGCGGCGCATCCAGATCATCTTCCAGAATCCATACGCATCGCTCAATCCGCGCTTCATCGTGGGCCAGATCCTGACCGAGCCGATGGAGATTCACGGCATCGGCAATTCGGCGCAGGAGCGCACGGACATGGCGTTCGAGCTGCTGGACAAGGTCGGCCTGCCGGAGGTGTCGTTCTACAAGTATCCGCACGAATTCTCCGGCGGCCAGCGGCAGCGCATCGCGATCGCGCGGTCGCTGACGCTGAAGCCCGAGATCCTGATCTGCGACGAGTCGGTGTCGGCACTCGACGTGTCGGTACAGGCGCAGGTGCTGAACCTGCTGCAGGAACTGCAGACGGAGTACTGCCTGTCGTACATCTTTATCTCGCACGACCTGGCGGTGGTGAAGTACATCTCCGACCAGGTGATGGTAATGAACGAAGGCGAGATCGTCGAGATCGCCAACTCCGACGAGATTTACCGCAATCCGCGCGAGCCATACACGCAGCGCCTGCTGGCCTCGATCCCGAAGGGGTGGCACGGCGGGCACACGACGACTTAGCGTCGCTCGGGGCGAGTTGCGGGCCGTGCGGTTTGTATTCAGCGTCGCTCGCGGCGAGCGGCGGGCCGTGGGGGGGGGGGGTATGTGTTGGCGCCGGCAGCGGGGTGGGGGGCGGGGCGGCAAAAAAAACAGGGGGGCAAAACACCACCCCCCAAATTTTT
>JANNNM010000168.1:0-2770 GCA_031398535.1 Betaproteobacteria bacterium
CCATGAACGAAACGCGCGCGCTGGACGAACCACTCTCGGATGCCGAGCTCGACGAACTCGAGAATTTCCTCGCGTCCGACGCCGTGCCCGAGGATTGCATGGACCTCGAGATGCTCGACGGATTCCTCGCGTCCATCGTCAGCGGCCCCGAGCAGATCCAGCCGTCGGAGTGGCTGCCGCAGGTGTGGAGCGATGGCGGCCGCAGCACGACGCCGGCGTACGGCAACAGCGAGCAGGCGCAGACGATCATGGCGCTGATCCTCCGGCACATGGTCGGCATCCAGCGCACGCTGGCGGAGTCGCCCACGCGCTTCAAGCCGCTGCTGTACCTGCCTGAAGAAAAGAAGTCCGACGAGAAGCAGCCGCCGGAAGGCACGGCATGGTGCGAAGGCTACATGGCCGGCATCAAGCTGCGCGATGAGGCCTGGCAACCGCTGTACGACGCCGAGGATGCACGCGACTGGGTGTTCCCCATCGAGGCGCTGGCCTTCGGCGACCAGGACCCGGAATTTGCCGAGTGGATCGACGACAAGGACAAGCGCGCCAGCCTCGTCGAGGAACTGGCCGTGGCCTCCGTGCTCATCTATCGCTTCTGGCAGGGCCTGCGCACCGCGCAGACGCGCGGCAGCGGATCGCGGCGCACGCTGTCTGATTCCGCGCGAAAGTCACGCGAACGCCTGCACTGAAGCGAATGTGTTCGATGGCGCCCGGCAAGCCCGGGCGCGTTGATTTCAGGGCTTGATCAATGCGGCGTTGAAGCTTGCCGCATAGCTCCAGCCCTGGCCGCCCTTGTCGGCCAGACCTTTCTTGCCCTGTCCGGTGATGCCGGCAGGCGTCATCGCGAATTTGTCGAGATCGCCGGCGCTGGCCAGCATCGGGCTGCCCCGCATTTCGTCGACGAACGGAACGATGTTGCGCAGGAAGCCCTTGCTGTCCACCAGCATCGAAATGCCGGAGACCTTGCTGGTACGCAACAGCCGCTGGCCGCCCCTGTTCTTCAGCTCCGCGGCCAGGGCCTCGGGCGGAATCGGCGCATCGGTCAACACGATCTGGTAGACCGGATCGGCGGGCGCATCGAGCGGTCCCATCGCGTACGCGTACTTGAGATTGACTGTCACCTTGCCGGCCTGCACCGTACCGGCGGCTTCGCCGGCCTTGGCGGGAATCGCGGGTGGTGCTTGCGCAATCGCGAGCGGGCTCGCCAGCATGCAGACCAAAAGGGCGGCCGCGGCCAGGACAACGGTCGCCCGCGGGGCAAGTAGTCGAGAGGGTGCGTTCATCCGCGGAAGTTAGGCCCACTGCTGCGGGCTGTCAACATCGTTTGCGGAGATCCTCGACTGGATGGCAGGCGACTAACCCGCGCGACGATTCCGCCACCGGATCACGAGCCACAACGCAACGCCGGCGGCCATCACCAGCAGCGACACATGGACGGCGCTGCGGCTTGCCGCATAGGTGATGCTTGAGTACAGCAGGTACGCGCACACGGCCACAAACAGCGCGGGCGTGACCGGATAGAACGGCACGCGAAACGGCCGCGGCGCCGATGGGTCACGCTGTCGAAGCACGAAAAGCGCAATCCCGACGAGGCACAGGAAACCCCAGAACACCGGGGCGGTGAACTCGACCATCGCCTCAAAGCCGTCCTTCTGCAACGCGCCGAAGCCGATCAGCGCCAGTGCGATCGCGCCCTGGATGATGAATGCTGCGGCAGGGACGCCCCGCTCCGCGTGCCAGCCGCCGAGGAAGCGCAGCGCCGGCCAATCGCGGCCCAGCGCGAAATTGGTGCGCGCGCCGACCAGCATCGTCGCATTGATCGATGTCAGCGCTGCGACGGCCACCACGATGCTCAACGCCTGCGCCGCCCAGGCTCCGAACGCACGTCCCAACAGGTCGGCTGGCGCGGCCTTGCTTGCCGCCAGTCCCGCCAGTCCCAGTCCGTGCAGCAATGCCGCGTTCACCGCGACGTAGAGCGCCGTGATGATAAGGATGCTGATGACCAGCGTGCTGACGATCTTCCGGTGGCCCCCGCGCAGCTCGGCGGAGAGGTACGCGGCCTCGTTCCAGCCGCCATAGGTCAGCAGCACGAACACCATCGCGAGTCCCAGCATGCCGAGCGGCGGCGTGGCGGCGAAGGCGGACGTCGCCGCCGCTGCCGCGGGCGTCACGAACATGCCCGCCGCCACGATCGCAACGAGACCCAGCACCTCGACGATGGTCAGCAGGTTCTGCGTGTACGACGATGCCCGCAGGCTCATCAGGTTGACGACCGTGAGCACGATGACGATCACCGCGGCCCACACGGCCGAGGAATAGGCGCCCAGCGGGATCAGGCGCGAGAAGTAATCACCGAACACGAATGCCAGCAGCGCGATCGACCCGGTGTTGATCACGGCGGCGCGCGCCCAGGCGTAGAGGAAGCTCACATCGCGGCCGTAGGCGCGCGTGACGAAGTGATAATCGCCGCCCGCATGCGGATAGGTGGAGGCGAGTTCGGCGTAGCACAGCGCCCCGATCAGCGACACCACGCCGCCGGCCACCCACAGCGCGAGCACCCAGCCGGGGTCGCCCGCGACACCGGCCACCATCGATGGCGTGCGGAAGATGCCCGCGCCGACGACGATGCCGACGATGATCGCGACGGCATCGCGGCCCCGCAGCAGTTGCAGCGGCGAGTTCATGGTCGTGCCGGTGCGGCGGCGGTGGCCCGCGCCGGCACCGTGTACAGGTAGACCGACGTGCTGCGCCGGCCCGTGTAGTCGCTCTTCTC
>JANNNM010000194.1:0-18320 GCA_031398535.1 Betaproteobacteria bacterium
GGTTGACGTGACGGTGGCGTCGTACAACGGTTCGTTGTCCCTGCGCCGGTAATCGTAGGCAGCCGGAGTCACGGCCGCCAGACGCTGCGCCTGGTCGGCCTGACGCTGTGCTTCCATGGCCTGCATTTGGGCCGCGGTGGCCTGACGTTGGGTGACATCCGCCTGGATACGCGCATCGATCGCAGTGCGCTGCGCGACGAGTGCCGCCTGTTCGCTGCGAAAGCGCGCCACGTCCTGTGCGTTGGCGGCACGCTGATTGGCGAGCAGGGCAAGTTGATGCACCTCGTCGTACCGACCGCCGCCCGCGGCGAGCGCATCCGCTTGGCGGAGCGTCGCCGACGCCTGGTCGAACTCCGTGGCGGCATAGATCGAGACTTGAGGATTGCGCCGCGCCGCATCCACGGATAACCGGGCGTCGTCCAACGCAGGATCACGTTCGGGAATCGATGCGCATCCGGAAGCAGTGAGGATTGCAATGGCAATAGCAAGGGTTGCAGTATTTCTGAGCACGATGGCCTCCACCTGGTGGTTAGTCGACGCTGCGCGACGCAGTGTGCGGAGAGGTCAGCATAAGGACTGCTCACCGTGAAAAAATCGGACGCACGCTCATTTGCTTGTCGGAACACTGCCTACGGGTGCATGTCGCATGGGCTGGAGGGCGGAACCGGGTTGAGCCTGACCCCACTTGGCTCTGAGTTCGATGGACTTCACCTCGGAAAGTGAGAAGATGATGCACGCAAACAGTTCCGAATCCTGACAGGAGGCACCATGGCCACGCGTCGCACCACGATGAGTAGCAAGTCCGGCACCAAGCTCTACGCTGTCCGTGATGAAGATGGCAAGTTCAAGGACATCCAGACCTACAAGCGCGCCCACGCCGCCGATCTTCGGCAGAAATCCAAGGCGGAAAAGACGGCAGCGCAGGGGCCGATCGAAAAGTCGGTCCGGAAGGCGGCCAGCGACGCAGTGAAGTCGGTCAGGAGTACGGTGAAAGGTGCCGTCGCCGCAGTGAAGAAGGTCGCGAAAAAGGCGGTGAAGCAGATCGCCGGCAAGACGCCTCCGCGCAAGAAGCCGGCCGCCAAGGTGGCGAAGAAGACTGCGGCCAGGAAGCCCGCAGCCAAGAAGTCCGCCGTCAAGTCGTCACGGAAGCCGGCCACCAAGTCTGCCAAGAAGGCCACGGCGAAAAAGAAGTAGGCCTGCGGGATCGGGAGCAAAGCCCGGCGAATCGTTGCACGTCACGAAACGGATGCCATGAGGAAACTTGTTGCGCTCCTGCTGCTGCCGCTTTGCAGCGCCGTATGGGCCGAACCCATCGGTGAAGTCGACACGGTCTTCAAATTCATCGGACCCGACCACAAGATCGTCGTGGATGCGCACGACGATCCGAAGGTCGGCGGCGTCACGTGCTACGTCTCGCGCGCCAAGACGGGCGGCATCAAGGGCGCGTTGGGCGTAGCCGAGGACAAGTCGGAGGCGTCGATCGACTGCCGGCAAACCGGCGCGATCAGCTTTGCCGGACCGCTTCCCGTGCAGGAGGAGATCTTCACCGAGCGGATCTCGCTGGTGTTCAAGAAGATTCGCATCGTCCGCATGGTCGACAGGAAGCGAAGCACGCTGGTCTATCTTACGTACTCCGATCGCCTGATCGAAGGCTCGCCGCAGAACAGCGTGACCGCAATCGCCATTGACCGATCGACGCCGATCCCGATGAAATAGCATGACGTTTCGCCGCGGGAGCGACGCGTCGCGGGTTCGGATCGCCCGCATGCGCCGGATGCACCGCAACTACGGCAAAACGCACATGGTGTAGTTGGGTTCGTAGTCGCCATCAAGGGCTGACCCTTCGAGGATCCATCCCTTGGCCATCATCGCGTCGCGAATCGCCGTCGACACGGTGTAGCGATGATTGGCGTCCGGCCGGTTGTTGTACAGACGATAGTGCCGCTGCATCGTGTCCTCGCAGGTATACGGCCGGATGTCGACCAGCGCGCCGAACGCCGCAAGTGTCTCGAGAACCCATTGGTCCGGCCAATGGTCCGCCACGCGCGCGCACTCTTCCGGACTGGCGGAAAAGAAGTGCGAGTCGAGCCCCGCTGTCGGCAGGCCGTAGAAGCGGCACACGGGGCGTCCGAACGATGGAATTTCATCGGCCGGCAAGGCTCGAAACGATTCGCCGGTACGCGACCATCCTGACCCTGGCCTATCCAGCTTCTCGATTTCCGCGAGTTCGCTGGTGATGAAGTAGTGGCCGAGCGCTGCATTGAGATATTCAACGACGTTCACCGGCCCTTTGGCGGAGACGTAGAACCGCATCGTCAGCTTGGGTTCGTCTTCGTAGCCGAACCCCGGATAATCGTAGTAATAGACGTCGTAAACACCGGCCGCCAGCGGCGGAAGCTGAACGCTGACGTTGCTTCCGGATGCGGACGTCGCAACATTGATTGTGCGGGCGTGAGGCGAGTCCTGGTTGACGATTACCAGCGGATCGCCCAGCCGGACCGGATCGTGGATCTGGATGTGGGTGGGCTGGTAGGGTCTTGGGAATGGAGGGACCGGCAGCATCCCCGCCGGCGGCGGTGTGGCCTGTGCGGGCGCGAGGGCAGTCGCGACGAAAACTGCGACGAGAATCTGGCGAAACAGCGCAAACATGGGCATGTCGGGCTCCTGATTGGAGTGCCCGGTTCATGATCATGTTGCAGGGTGGGCAGTCCCTGGGGAAGCCTGGACGCCCGGGCAGTGCTTGGCGAGGGCCATGCGGCGAACGCGGCAAATCTTCGCTGAACGCGGCGATCGGGCGGTTGAAAACGGGAGCTCACCTGCGCGTCTTGCTCAGGCGATCGCCAAGGCCCCGCGTTTGCGGATTACGGTTTCGCGACGGGGCACGTATTGATGCCAAGCAGCGAGTAGGCCGGGCAAACGCGGAAGAACCCGGTCAGGACCGGGATGATCCCGATGTAGCCCCATACCCCGATCGTGCCCGTTGCGGCCAGTGCGATCAGTCCAAGTCCTGCGGCGATACGGACGATGCGATCAATGGTTCCGACGTTGGTTTTCATGGCAGTTGGTTTTTTGGCAATGGATGGAAACGCAGGGCGAGCTTGTACCAGAGTGATTGTCCGCGCCGGGCGCGCGCCCGTCTGTGATCTGGATCACATTCGGGTGATTTGGTGCCAAACGCGGCGCCAGGCAAAAAACCTGCAGAACGGCGAACTTCGAGCATAAAATTTGGCAACTGGCCGCGCGTTGAGGATGACCGCGCGGCTCATTCTGGTGCCCGTCAATGATCGTTCTCCAATGAATGCTGAAGACTCGAGGCACCTGCTGGCGGGATCGAGCGACATCGATGTGGAGGAAACGCGCGAGTGGCGGGATTCCCTTCGCAGCGTGATTGAAGCGCATGGCCCGGAGCGCGCGCGCTACATCCTGGACCAGTTGGCGCAATCGGCGCGTGACGCAGGCCTGCGCTGGACGCCCCAACCCGGCACGCCATACATCAACACGGTCCGCGTCGATGACCAGCCGCCCTTTCCGGGCGACCTGGCGATGGAAGAGCGCATCGGATCGCTGATTCGGTGGAACGCCCTGGCCATGGTGGCGCGTGCCAATGCCGCGCACGGGGAACTCGGTGGCCATATCGCCAGCTACTCCAGCGCCGCCGACTTGTTCGAAGTGGGCTTCAACCATTTCTTCCGCGCACAACAGCGGGGAACGGGGACATCGTCGGCGCTCCACAGTGGCGACCTCGTGTTCTTTCAACCGCACAGCGCACCGGGTGTGTACGCGCGGGCGTACCTTGAAGGCCGGTTGCGTGAGGAGGACCTCAATTTCTTCCGCCGCGAGATCCAGGCGCAGGATCATGGCGCGCGGGGCTTGAGCAGCTACCCGCATCCGTGGCTTATGCCGGACTTCTGGCAGTTTCCCACCGGCTCGATGGGCATCGGGCCGATCAGCTCGATCTATCACGCACGCTTCATGCGGTACCTCACGCACCGCAACCTGCTCGATTGCTCGGGGCGTCGCGTGTGGGGTGTGTTCGGCGACGGCGAGATGGACGAGCCCGAGTCCATGAGCGCACTTACGCTGGCGGCGCGTGAGCAGTTGGATAACCTCGTCTGGGTGGTCAACTGCAACCTGCAGCGGCTGGATGGCCCCGTGCGGGGCAACGGGCGGGTCGTGGACGAGCTGGAAACGCTCTTCGCCGGCGCAGGCTGGAATGTGATCAAGCTGCTGTGGGGCAGCGATTGGGATGGTCTTTTTGCGCGCGACAAGACGGGCGCGCTGCAGCGTGCGCTGGCGCAGACCGTCGACGGGCAGATGCAGACCTTCGCGGCCAAGGATGGCCGCTACAACCGCGAACATTTCTTCGGGCAGTCGGAGGCACTGCGCGACCTGGTCAAGGGGATGACGGACGAGCAGATCGATCGCCTCAAGCGCGGCGGCCACGACATCGTCAAGATCCATAGCGCCTATGCGGCCGCCGTGGCGCACACCGATCGCCCCACGGTCATCCTGGCCCACACCAAGAAGGGCTACGGCATGGGGCAGGCCGGGCAGGGACGGATGACGACGCACAGCCAGAAGAAGCTGGAGGCGGAGGAGCTCATTCACTACCGCAACCGCTTCAATCTGCCACTGAGCGACGAGCAGGCGGTCGCACTTTCGTACTTCCGCCCTGCGGACGACAGCGACGAGCTGCGCTACCTGCAGCAGCACCGCGCGGATCTTGGCGGCTATCTGCCGGAACGTCGATCCGATTGCGATGCGGTCGAGGTGCCGGATATCGCCACGTATGCCAACTTCGCGCTGCAGTCGGATGACAAGGCGATGAGCACCACGATGGCCTTCGTGCGCATGCTGGGTACGCTGCTGAAGGATCCGGTGCTGGGGCCGCGTGTGGTGCCCATCGTTGCCGACGAGGCGCGCACGTTTGGCATGGCCAACCTGTTCAAGCAGGTGGGCATCTACTCGAGCGTGGGCCAGCGCTATGCGCCGGAGGACATCGGGTCGCTGCTGAGCTACCGCGAAGCGCTGGACGGGCAAATCCTGGAAGAGGGCATCACGGAGGCCGGCGCCATCGCCAGCTGGACGGCCGCCGCCACCAGCTACAGCGTGCATGGCGTCGCGATGCTGCCGTTCTACATCTACTACAGCATGTTCGGGTTCCAGCGCGTGGGTGACGCGATCTGGGCCGCTGCGGACCAGCGCTCGCGCGGGTTCCTGCTGGGCGCCACGTCAGGCCGCACCACGCTGGGCGGCGAAGGCCTGCAGCATCAGGATGGTTCCAGTCACCTGGTGGCTGCGACCATTCCCAACTGCAAGGCCTACGATCCGGCGTTTGCGGGGGAGCTGGCGGTGATCCTCGATCACGGCATGCGCAAAATGCTGATGGAGCAGAAGGACGTCTTCTACTACATCACGCTGATGAACGAGAACTACGCGCAGCCTGCGTTGCCACCGGATGCGGCGGAGGGCGTGGTGCGCGGGTGTTACCTGCATGCGCAGGTGGGTGATGATGACCGCGTCAAAGGACGACCGCGCGTCACCTTGCTGGGATCAGGCGCCATCCTGACGGAGGTCCTCAAGGCCGCCAAACACCTGGCGACGCAGGGCATTGCGGTGGATGTGATCAGCGTCACGAGCTGGAGCGAGCTTGCGCGCGACGGGCTAGGCGCCGACGCGTCC
Source organism: Betaproteobacteria bacterium (assembly GCA_031398535.1). Taxonomy (GTDB): domain Bacteria; phylum Pseudomonadota; class Gammaproteobacteria; order Burkholderiales; family Casimicrobiaceae; genus VBCG01. Next base: position 5,683 of record JANNNM010000194.1, read on the forward strand.
CGGCCATCGTGGCTGGTGCAGGTCCTGGCGCAAACGCGGGGCGGACTCGACGCGCCACTGGTCGCCGCCACCGACTATGTGCGGGCAGTGCCGGAAAGCATCCGCAGTTGCCTGCCGCAAGGTTGCGACTACACAACGCTGGGCACGGATGGATTCGGGCGCAGTGACACGCGCCGTGCGTTGCGCGATTACTTCGGCGTCGATGCGGAGCACATCGGGGCGGCGGCCCTGGCGGCGCTGGCCGCGCGCACCGACAGACCCTGAGGCCTGATCGAGCTCATCGCAGTACCGCTGGTGCGCTCCCAACGGGATCCCGGGATGTACCATTCGGGATTCGACAACGTACAGGGTGGACCGGTGCACCTGATCAAGTCTTTGCTATTCGCAGCGGTACTGCACGTGTTGCTTACCCAGGCGTCACACGGCGCACCCGTGCTGTACGTCGCGGCCTCGTTTGCGCACAGCGTGGTCGAAGTCGATACCGCCACAAGTTCGGTCGTTCGCTTTTTGCCTGCGGCTCAAGGGACTACCGCGGTTGCCTACAACCCGTTCAATTCCAGAGTATACGCGGCTAACTTTCATGCCCAGTCGGTTTCGGTGATGGATGCGGCCAGCGGAGACTGGATTGCCGACGTCCCCGTCGTCGATTACCCCCATGCGCTCGTACTCAATGCCACGGGGACGCAGGTTTACGTCGCCACCGGCCTGGATGTTCGCGTGATCGACGTTGCCAGCAACACGGTCGTCAAGGTGATTGCGGTCTCGCCGTTTCCCGCGCAGCTGGCATTGGACAGCACCGGTCGGGCGCTGTACCTCACCACCAACGGGCGAACGGTCGACGTCATCGACACCATCACCAATGAGCGCGTCGGAGAAATCACCGGCTCGACGCAAGCCGTCGGTATTGCGACCCACCCGTCGCTGCCTCGCCTTTACGTGACCGACCAGTCCAGGAATGAGCTGCTGGTCGTCGACATGCCCGGCAACAAGATTGTCGCCCGGATACCGGTGGGCCAGGGACCCGTCAACGTGGTCTTGAATCCTGTCGCGACACGGGCATACGTCGCAAACTCCCACGGCGGTACGGTATCCGTCATCGATGTCGCCTCGAATGTTGTGATCGATACCATCCCCATTGGCACGTATCCCGGCAACCCCTATGGACTTGCCGTCCATCCGACGGCTCAGATCTTGTACGTGGATCAGTCCAACGACGGCAAGATCTTGGCCATTGATACCAACAGCAACGCCATCACGGGTTCAGTCAGAATCGGCGGGCACCCACGAGTGAGTCCGTTTGCGTTCGGCCCGCGCGGCAGTTCTTCACCGACCGTGTACGCCTTCGAGTTCTACAATTCCGGACTCGATCATTTTTTCCTTACCTGGAATGTCCAGGAAATGATCGCGCTCGACTCGAAGGAGGAGATTCGCGGCTGGAACCGTACAGGCAAGTGGTTCAAGGCTTATCCCACTGCGCGCGCGGGCACGGAGGCGGTATGTCGCTTCTACATCCCGCCAGGACTGGGCGATTCCCACTTCTTCGGTCGGAGCCCGAGCGAATGCGCGCAAACCAAGGCCAAGTTTCCCGCTCTGATCGAGGAAGATCCGACCTACATGTACATGTATTTGCCGATGGCGGGGACCTGCCCGGAGAGTACGACGCCCGTGTATCGCGCATTCAATAATCGACCGGACGCCAACCATCGCTACGCGGCCGATCGGTTTGCGCGCGATCAGGTTGTCGCATGGGGCTGGATCGCGGAAGGGGATGGTCCTGACCTGGTCGTAATGTGTGCGCCGGTTTGATACGGGTACTTTGCCAACAAGGTGTCCAATGCCTGAAGTAATTCATCCAGTCTACGAAAAGCATCGCGGCGCGATGGAGGCCGCCATGCGGCATCGCTTTTGTCTCGCCGAAGGGATGCTGCGCGAGCGCGCGCAGCTATCCGATATCGACGGGATTCGGCTTGCCGCCGGGCGTCAGTTCATGTCGGCGGAAATCCGATCGATGATGCGGGAGCAGGCTGAATTGAGCGTTGCCACAAGCCATGAGCACGAGTTCCCGGAAGACTTCGTCTACGATTTCGTCGAACCGGGACCGGGTGATACCTTTGAGTTCGGCATCAACTACAAGGCGTGCGGCTTCTGCAAGTTGGCGGCTCGTCACGGCGATCGAGAGATCCTTCCCAACATCTGCGGGCTTGATTTCGACGCCTATGCAACGCGAGGTATCCAGTTGGTAAAAACGCAAACGCTGGCGGGCGGTGCCAGCCATTGTGATTTCCGGTTCTCCCGACTCCCATGACCGATGCCTCGGAGTTGCCAGCGGATCCCGTGCAGGAAGCACGGCTCTGGCGTGACAAGGGGTGGACCGCGCGCGTGGTCAAGAATGAGGACGACGAAGGCTGGGCGGTCGAGATGACCAAAGAGGGCGAACAGGAGCCGGCGCTGGTGGGCCCATGGACGATGGGCCGCGACAAGAAGAACCCCAAGCCCCTCGACGCCACGGCGTTCAGCACGCTGGTGAAGACTGCCTACGAAGTGCGCCGCCGCCACGAGCAGCATCTGCACGCGCAGTTGCACAAAAAGGTCATCGTCAGCAGCGGGGCGGGCGAGATTGCGGTGACGCTGGATATCGTCGTCGACGATGAATCGTCCTTCGGACTACTGGCCGCGCGGCCCGCGCTGGAGCCCGACGCTGCGCCGTTGGCGGAAGTTCGCGTCGATCCGTCGTTCAAGTTGACCGTCGCCAGCGCGCGTGCGTGGATCGAAGGCGGCTATCGGCGGCCGGGTTGATATCCGCGCGATCAGTATCTAGACTGCATCGGTGGTGGCGCGCAGGCCACGGGCAGGTACGGACCGGGACCGTAGCCCTCGGCGTGCCAGCCGCTGGCCAGCATCCGGTCAACGACAGACGTCTCCGTCGTGTATCGGTGATTGCTGTCAGAACGGTTGTTCCACAGCCGATAGACAGGTACCGTCTCCGCGGGACATGCGCCCGATTCCAGATGCGGCAGCAGGAAGCTGAACACGTCCGGAGACTCGTAAACCAGATGCGGAAAACGTATCGTGGTGTCCTGGCATTCGGCGGGCGACGCCGAATAGAAGTGCGAGTCGCCAAACGCGGGAGGAATGTAGAACCGGCACACCGGACTGCCGTATTCGGAGAAGGCGTAGAACGATTTGCCGGTCTTCGCCCAACCCGGATGCACGCCCGTGTCGAGGTCACGAACTTCCGCCAGCTGGTTAGTCGATGCGATGAAATAGTGGTCCCTCGCCGCGTCGTAGTACTCGACCACGCGAACGAAGACTGAGGGGGATTCGGGCACGCCGACAAAGGCCGACCAGCCGCCGAGTGCGCTGCCGGCCGTGGTATCGACCGCCAGCTCAAAGGTCGCATGGGGTTGGGGTTCCGCATCGGGGCGCACGTAGGCGAGCTCGAACGTGCAGGTGCCTCCCGCCAGCACGACGGACCCGACGCATCCCTCCAAGGCCACGTCCCCGGCATCGGCGCCGCTCAAGCGGATCGTCGTCACCTGAAACGACGCGCTGCTGTCGTTGCCGATCGCTACGCGCGAAAACACGCGCGACCCGATCCGAGGCGCACCGAAGTTGCCGCCCGTCTGCATCACGGGTCCGGTAGTGGACCCGGTGAGCCGCACCGCCGGGTACGGCGCGACGCCGTTGCTATACACGGTGAGCCACGCATTGCGTTGGCCGATAGCAGTGGGCCGAAAGCGCACATCGACCGTGCACCAGGTCCTCGCCGGCAACGTTGTTCCCGGTCCACACTGATTCCCCAGCAGGAAGTCCGACGCGTGCTCGCCGGTGATTTCCCAGCGCATAACCACGAGGTCTTGCATGCCGAGATTCTGCAACCCGAGAAGTTGCACCGGCCCCAGCATGCCCAGATCGGCGCGACCCATGCCAAGGGATCCGGGAGTGAAACTGGGCGGAAAGCCCGTCATCAGATACACGTAGGGTTCCTGCTGCACACCTGTGCCACTTAGGACCAGCGTTGAATTGCAATCGAAGTATTTCGCCTCAGGGACCACAATGCAGTAGCTTCCGAGATGAGCGCCAAGGGAACCCGGCGAGAACGTCACGGCAAATGTGCAGCTTGTCCCCGCGTTGAGAACCACGCCGTCCTGACAGGACCCCGCTTGCACCCACCCTCCATTGGACTGACGGAAATTCGCGACGGCGAACCGTTCCAGCGTCATGGGGCTGGTGCCGGTATTCGTTAGCAGTCCCGTGAACGGCGCGCTCCGGGTATCCACCAACTGGATACCGAAGTCGTGCCCGATCGGCGTGATCGTGACCTGAGGCGTGGCGCTCGCGACCGCGCCGTACGCGAGGAAAGCGCACGCGGAGGTCGCGCGCAGCCAGGGAAAGATGCGCACTACGGTTCGGGTCAGAAGAGGAGGCAATCGGGAAGGCAACATTGGAAGACTAGAAGCTTCATTGTCGGTCGGCGCTCGACTCACCATTTTAGTCCCACGCACCCCAGTGCTGTCGACCTTGTCGCTTCCACACGCCGAATGCCAATGTGGCTTTCGCCCTTTGGCGACGTCCAAGGCCAATGTGGAGTCTGGCGTGTATATTGCATCGGAATACACAGAGTGAATGCGCATTGACGTCGTCGTCCGCATCGTCGGCAAGGACCAGCGAATGAAGATTCTCGGTATCAGCGCAGGGCGGGATCGTTCAGCCGCCCTGATGGCCGACGGCAGTGCCATGTGCTGGGGCGGCATCAAGAAACTGGGCGCCACGTTGCCGCCCGGCTATCCCGCCGACTTGTGCATCTCCAATCCGACGGAAGTGGGTCACAATCGATTTGCACAGCCCGTCCCGCAGCATCTGAATCCTGGTCACCCGTTCGTTGCCCTGGCTGACGGCTATGTCGATACGCTGGGTGTCGAGCGCACGGGCGCGGTGGTGTCATGCCACCCGGTGGTGTCGCAACAACACGGTGCCGTGCGCATGGCGATCGCTGGGATGCCAAGCACTGCCATCGCGGTCGCTCCGACCGAATCGGGTGCCTTCGCGCTCCATACCGACGGCGTGGTGTGGTCGTGGGGTTTGAACGTGAACGGCCAGTTGGGGCGCATCGCGCCGCCGGGATTGCAGGGCCCGGGGGCGATCGGTGGCATGAAGCCGATCGCGGCGCTGGCATCGGGCAGCGGACATGGGCTGGCACTCGATCGCCGGGGGCGCGTCTGGGCGTGGGGCGCCAATGGCGCAGGGCAGACCGGAACGGGAACGCTGCAGGCGCGCATGACGCCCACACAGGTGGACCTTCCTGTCCGGGTGAAGCAGATCGCGGCCGGCGACACGCACAGCTTCGCGCTGGATGAAGCGGGCGGGCTGTGGGGTTGGGGGTCGAACAACTTCGGGCAAGTCGGCGATCCATCCGCGAAGTTCTTCACGCGGCCTGTTCGCATCCGCATCGAGTTTCCCGTCGCGCAGATCGACGCGGGGATGTACTACACCGTGGCAACTTCCACGCACGGCGAGGTGTTTGCCTGGGGCTGGAACGCAATGGGACAGCTCGCGCGCGAAGATCTTGCGTATTCCGCGAAGCCGATGCGCGTCGCGCCGATGTCGGACGTCGCCCGGATTGCCGCGGGCGTCGGGCACGTCCTGGCGGCCAACGATGTTGGCGTGTTCGCATGGGGCAACAACCGCTCGTCCGCGTGCGGGTTGGCGCCCAATGTCTCGGCCCAGATCAAGCCCAGACTCGTCGCACTGGCGCAGGAGCGGCTATGAGCATCAATTCTCCTGCCGATCCTGGTCGCCGTGAAATCCTCCAATGGGGTGTTGGCCTGTCGGTCGGGACCCTGGTGGGTCCGCTGGCGGGCTGCAACGACAACAACGAACCCGACGCGACACTCGACACGCTGCCAGAAGCGCAGGTGCTTACGTCGACCGGTGGGCGCCTGACCCTCGATCTTGCCGCGAGCTACTCGATGCAGCCGCTGCAGGTCGCCGCAGCGCAGAGCCCCACTTATCCGGGCATCGCGGCGAATGTCAGCTCCTATCTGCGCACCTACAACGGCCGTTACATGGCGCCCACGTTGGTGATCAACCAGGGCGACACGCTGACCATCAACCTCATCAACAACCTGCCACCCGTTCGCTCCGACCGCTCCTCGCTCGAATACCTGACGTTTCCCAACAGCACCAATCTCCACTTTCACGGATTGCACGTCGATCCCCGGGAGTTCCGCCCCGGCGTCTTCGGCGACTACGTCGTCGACACCGCAGAGGGCGGCGTGTTGCCGGGACAACGGCGGCTGCACGAACTTGCCATCCCGGGCGACCATGTGGGCGGCATCAACTGGTATCACCCGCACCTGCACGGCTCCTCCAACGTGCAGGTTTCGAGCGGCATGTTCGGCGCCATCCTGATCCGCAATCCTTCGGACAATTTCATCACCTCGCCGGACATCCGCGAGCGCGTGATGTTCGTCCACAAGGTCACGCTCAACAAGGAAGGGCGCGTCGACTCCTTCTACGACACGCTGCTGTTCGAGGCCTCCGCCTTTCTGCTGAATGGCGCGTACCAGCCCACCATCGTGATGCGGCCGTGCGAGGTGCAGAACTGGCACTTCGTCAATTCCGCCACGTTCTACCCGTTCAATCCGGTGCTCGATGGCCATGTGCTGCAGAGTTACGCCAGGGACGGCAATCCATTCAACGGCGTGTACAAGCCGTTCGACACGGCAACATCCGCCCAATTCGGCAATCAGCAGTGGCCGGGCAACGCCATCTACCCGGGTGGCCGACACTCCGTGATCGTGAAGGCCAGCGACGTCCCCGGTACGTATTACCTTCGCTCCGTCCTGGCGCCGTCGAGCGAACCGAATGTCGAGATCGTGGCGCGCATCGTGGTCGAGGGTCCGCCGATCAACACAGCGGTGCCGTCGCCCGCGAATCTTCCGCATTACGCCGACCACGCGCCGATCACCGACGCCGAGCTTGCAAGCCACGGCGGCAAGCAGCGCAACCTGGTTTTGGCCATCGTGTTGAAAGACAACCCGCTGCTCGAACTTCCAATCCCCCCGGGGGAGGCGTGGTACATCCCGGCCAAGGACGACGTTCCCGACTTCACCGACTCCGTGTTTGCGTCGGGCTCCGCCGGCGCGAGACTGGCGCCGTTCCAGTCGTCCCTTGCCGTGACGCAGACCGTGGCGCTGAACGCGGTGGAAGAGTGGACGATCGAAAACCGGAATCGATACCCGCACCCGTTTCACATTCACATCAACGACAGCTACGTCGTCAAGGTCAATGGCGAGCTGGTGACGCCCTTCTGGGCCGACACGCTACCCGTGCCTCCGTTCAACGTGGCCACGAATACCAGCGGCAGCATCACGTTCCGGATGCGCTTCACGGATTTCTCGGGCAAGTATGTCTGGCACTGCCACGCGCTGGACCACGAGGACATGGGCATGATGCAGCTGGTCGAGGTCGTCGGGTAGCAAGCTGCTGCTGGCGGAACCGCTGCGCGCGCGCAGGGCGCTACTTGGATTGCGGCAACGCTCTCAACGCAGCCGTGGAGGGAATCCGGTCCCAGGCCATCAACGCCTTTTCGATGGCGGGGCCGTTGGCCTTCACCCATTCCCCCATCGGCCCGGCGGCCTCCTTGCCGTAGATGCGGTGTGAAACGACGGCGACTGTGCCGACGCCGTCGATCAGGACGACGCGCGCGAACACGGCTTCCAGCAGCGCCGGATTGCCCAGGATGGCCGCGATGAAATGCTCGGCGGGCCGTTGCGGTGTCCGCGGCTTCGAATCCGTGCGCACGATCTTGCCGTGCTTCTGATAGTTGCTCATGACCGAATTGGCCAGCACGGCCAGCTGCTCTCCGTCGCGAACCGCTTCGTGCGTGTTGATGGTGACCATGTCACGCCAGCGCGACAGGTCCTTGTCGCCCTCGGGCGTGAATTCGTGCTGGCTGCCCTTGGACCAGCGATGGAAATAGACCACGCCGCCGAAGGTCAGCGTGGCAGCGCTCGCAGCCGGCGAGGCGGCGGGCTTGTCGGCAGCGGCAAGCATGCCGCAATGGATGAGCATTCCGAAGAGAACCACCCAAGCATGTGCCACGCGCGATCGAACTTGCATCCTTCCCCCTTGGAAACATCGCCCGTCGGCGTGGCCGTTGGTGCCGCGGAGGCCGATCTGTTCGCCGATGTTGCAGAAGTCCAATCGTACCGCAACGTTTGCGGGGCGCAACGGCGCTTTTTCTGATCGGCTACGGACCGTCTGTTTGCGGCCAGAAGCGGCCTTGGGTCAGCACTGCGGACAGCAGTCGTTCGCAGCGCCGGCTCGACTGCATGGCAGCGATATCGATCCCGTGTCCAAGAGCCGGTTTCGCAATTCGTCTCAAACCGCCGTCACACTCAACCCCGACTGAGCTTTCAGTAGCTTCGTCCTGTGGACACCCGCCGGAATGCTATTTCTGCTGCCGTGGTGGCACCAACGCTGGCGGTAAGAACGAGGGCGGCAAAAGTTCAGGATAGGGGAGCGGCGGCCGAACGGGCTGAACACGGGGCGCAATATCCTTCGGCGGAAGGTAGTGCGACATCTCATAGTAGCTGCCTGAGAACCGCCGCGTCACTTCGATAAATGCAACTAACGTCCCGCGCGGAACAGGATGGGTAGACTCGAAGCTGGGCGTTGCTCCGTTTGGAAGCTCCACTGAACAGATGGTCCGCACATAGCCCTGCAGACGTGAGGTACCACTACTGCAGGAGGCGACCGCCCCGCTAACGAGTGAAGGATTTCCGGTGGGGGCGTTGACGACGGGGATCGCCGCAACACAGAGCAATCCGATCCCAGGAATGACCCACTTCGGTTCTCCCGTCTTTAGGCCTGACAGGATCGCTCGTCCTACTGTCTTTAGAGCGATTAGCATGATTGCTCGCTCGCAATGGCGCTGGGTGCCTGGGTGCGACCGCATTGTGTACATAAAAGTACGGCACCGGCGGCCACGGGATCACCCCATCCCCAAACGACTTCGTGGACTTGACTCACTGCGAGTACCCATGGCTTTGCTCCTGCAACTAACCACGGCAACCCCGGCCTCGTCATCGAGGCGACGTTGGATGCAACTTATTCGGCTTGCATGTTACGTGAAGTGACCGCTTTGCATTTGGCAGGCGACCGCCTTGGGTCGGCAGCGGAAGTTGACGATGTCTCGCCAGACGTTGTTCATGCGCTGCCAAAAATCGCCGGACATTGCCTTTCATTGGACTTGAGGCGCGAACTTGCGGCAGTAGGCCGGAATGTGCGTAATGAATCTTGCAGGCCCGTCACTCGATCCTGCCGGTTGCGCGAAGGAGAATGGTTCGCGGGAATGTCAGCCCGAGGGCATTGGCGGTCTTTACGTTGATGACCAGATCGAACGTTGTGGGCAGTTCGATCGCCATGGTGGCGGGCTTCTCGCCTTTGGTGATCCTGTCCACCTGGGTTGCCGCCCGGCGATAGAGTTCGGGTAAATTGGCGCCATAGAACATCAGACCACCCGCATCGATGAACTCGCGCTCGTCGTAGATGGCGGGTAGACGATTGACGGCTGCCAATTCCACGACCTGCTTCCGATGTGTTCTGAGCGGGGCGTCCGTGACCAGTAGCGCTTCAGCGCGTTCCCGCGCCATCTCGTCGAATACCTGGTCAAGGTCGGCTGGCCCCTGAGCTTCCACACGCTGGAGCTGCAATTTCAAACGTTCGGAGGCTTCGCGACTGCCCGGCATGGATTTTCCCCAGGCTGCAGGGGCTCGACTGGTCAGCACGGCCACGCGAGTTGCGGAGGGCGCGAATTCTTTCAGCAACTCCAGTCGCTTCGCCATCAGGTCTTCGCCAAGCGCGGTCAGTCCCGTAACGTTGGCTCCCGGCCGTGAAAGGCTGTCGATCAATCCGGATGCGACCGGATCGCCTGTCGCCACCATGACGATCGGGATCGATTGAGTCGCCTTCCTGGCCGCCGATACTCCGAACACCGATCCGGCCAGAATGACATCGACTCCGCTTCCAGCAAGCTCGGAAGCCAGCATGGGCAGAAGTGCGAACTTGCCGTCGGCGAACCGTGCTTCGATCGTGTAGTGTTTCCCCTCGATCCAACCCAGTTCGCGAAGTCCTGTCCGGAAAGCATCAAGGAGCGGCGCATCGGCCTCTGCAGTCTGCGGCGAGAGCCGACCGATCCGCACCTGCTTGGTCGGCGCTTGCGCTTCGAAGAACCAATGCAAGCCGGCCAGGATCGCAACGGCGACCATGGACACGGCGAGGATGATCTTGATGCGGAAAATGCCGACCGCCGATGTCTGCATGACTCTCTGCTCGGATTGCAAGGCGCAGGCACAGGAAACCACATTCATATCGGTGCTGCAATCGCCCGACACCATTTGCTACCCGACCAGGTGGGAGTTGTCGGCGTGCTTGGTTTGCAAGAATGACTTCTGCATTCAGCAAACATCGCCGGCGCGCAGAGGTCGCCTACGCGTCATCTCCCTTGAACTTCCGCAGGTTCTTGAACACCAGCGGCGCGATCAGCGCGATGAACGCAATCGCCAGCAACGTGGCTGAGCTGGCGTGCTTGAAGAACACCAGTTCGTCGCCGAGGCTGATTTGCAGCGCACGGCGGAACTGGCTCTCGGCCATCGGCCCCAGGATCAGGCCGACGATCATCGGCGCCACGGGATAGTCCCAGCAGCGCATCAGGTAGCCCACGATGCCGAACGTGACCAGCATCATCAATTCAACCGGTGACGGATTCGCGGCGAGCGTGCCCATCGCGGCAAACACCAGGATGCCTGCGTAAAGCCACGGTTGCGGCACTTTCAGTAGCTTGACCCACAGGCCCACCAACGGCAGGTTCAGTACCAGCAGCATCAGGTTGCCGACGAAGAAGCTGGCGATGAGGCCCCACACCAGGTCGGCATTGGAGATGAACAGCAAGGGTCCGGGCACGAGGCCGTATTGCTGGAAGCCGGCCAGCAGCATCGCGGCGGTGGCCGAGGTCGGCAGGCCGAGTGCCAGCAATGGCACGAGCGTGCCGGTTGCGGCAGCGTTGTTCGCGGCCTCGGGTCCCGCTACGCCTTCGATAGCACCATGCCCGAATTCTTCCGGCTTCACCGCCAGCTTGCGCTCCAGCGTGTACGACAGCAGCGTGGGCACCTCGGCGCCGCCGGCGGGCAGGGCGCCGATCGGAAAGCCGAGGCCAATGCCGCGCAACCAGGGCTTCCATGAGCGCTTCCAGTCTTCCTTCGTCATCCACAGCGAGCCGCGCACGGCCTCGATCTTTTCCTGCACGCCGTTGAAGCGCGACGCAATGTAGAGCGTTTCGCCGATCGCGAAGAGACCCACCGCCAGCGTCGTGATCGATACCCCGTCGAGCAGCGACGGCACGCCGAACGCCAGCCGCGATTGTCCCGTCAGCTTGTCGATGCCGACGAGGCCCAGCACCAGGCCGAGTGCCAAGCTGGTGACGCCGCGCAACACGGAGTCGCCGAACGTGGCCGACAGCGTGATGAACGCCAGCACCATCAGCGCAAAGTAATCCCACGGCCCGAACTGGACGGCGAACTCGACGAGCCACGGCGCCAGCACGCAGATGCCGATGGTGGCGATGGTGCCCGCCACGAACGAGCCGATGGCAGCGGTGGCAAGCGCAGGGCCGCCGCGTCCGGCCTTTGCCATTTTATGACCTTCGATCGCGGTGGCGATCGACGCGGCCTCTCCCGGCGTGTTGAGCAGGATGGCGGTGGTGGAGCTGCCGTACATGCCGCCGAAGTAAATGCCGGCGAACATGATGATGGAGCCGGTGGGGTCGAGCTTGAACGTGATCGGCAACAGCAGCGCAACCGTGAGCGACGGGCTGATGCCTGGCAGGATGCCGACAAGCGTACCCAGCAGCACGCCGACGCCGGCGAACAGCAGGTTGCCCGGCTGGATCGCGACGAGCAGGCCCTGGCCGAGGAGCGTGAACACTTCCATGGGGGGGTCCTTCAGCCGAGCAGGCGCTCGAGGGGTCCTGCAGGCAACGACAGGGTCAGCGCCAGCGTGAAGAAGGCGTAGACAACGGCAGCAAGGACGAAGCCGATCACCAGCGACTTGACGCCGACCGGCTGCCCGAAGGCGCGCGCGGTGGCGGCGAAGAGGCAGGTGGAGCCTAGGATGAAGCCGCCACCGAACTGCAGGATGGCGATCATGCCGATCAATCCGCCCAGCACCCAGGCCAGCGCACCGCGGTTGCGCAGGACCTCTTCCAGTTCGTGGTCCTGCCGTCCCCTGTGCGCGGCGCGCGCGCGGATGGCGGCCACCACGTGCGCGATGCCGAGGATAACCAGCAACCCGGCCACCATCTTCATCGCAACGGTGGGACCGACGCCCACGGCACCGGCCGGCGCCATGCCGGTCACATCGAACACGATGACGGCGGCCAGCACGAACAGCAGCGCAGCGACCGCGGCCAGCGCCTGCCAGCCGGGGCCGCCTTGCTCCTCTTCGGTCACTTCACGAGTCCGATCGTCGTCAGGATATTCTTGACGCTGGCGGTGTCGGCCTTGATGAAGGCGGCGTAGGCGTCCGGGTCGAGATACGCATCGTCCCAGCCGCGCGCCTTGAGGATCTTGGTCCAC
>JANNNM010000205.1:0-3132 GCA_031398535.1 Betaproteobacteria bacterium
AAACCGACCCTGACCCCTTTGCTATCCCAGGGCGCCCCGCGCGGTCACCGGCCATACACATTCGATGCGGTCGCCGCGCATGCCGACGATCCAGTCGTACAGATTGACGGTGGGATCGCAGTGGCCGGGCACCAGCCACACGCGCTCGCCCAACTTTGGCGTGGCCAGCACCGGATCCACCCGCAGCACGCCATGCTCGTCCGAAGCCTTGGCATATTCGAGGCCGCGCGCGGCATGCACCAGCGGCAACCCGGAGTCGAAGGCCAGCGCCTTCAGGCCGGCATCGACGATCGCACGCTCGGGCGTGGGGGTGCTCATCACCGAGGCCAGCACGTAGAGGCTCTGCTCGAACGCATGCTGATCGGGCGCCAATGCGTTGCGGCCGTAGTCGGCGTCCATGAAGATGTACGAACCCGGTTGCAGCTCGGTATAGATCGCGCTGTCACGTTCGAGTTGCCAGGTGCCGGTGCCGGCGCCGGTGACCACGGGACATGCAATGCCGGACCGTTCCAGCAGCTGCTTCGACTTCAGCGCCAGGGCGCTGGCCTGCGCGATGGCCACGATGCGCTCGTCCGGCGTGCGCAGGTGCTGCGCCGCGCCCTGGTAGGCGTGGATGCCGCGAAAGCCGAGCCCGGGCAGCGCAGCGGCGGCGCGTGCCAGCGCCACCACCGCTTCGCCGGCGGGTACGCCGCAGCGGTGCGCGCCAACGTCCACCTCGACATAGATGTGCAGCGTGCCGCCGGCCATCACGGCCGCGGCCGACAGGTCTTCCAGCACTGCGGCATTGTCGACCAGCACGCCCACCGTGGCGGATTGTGCCAATGCGGCCAGCCGCATCATCTTCGCGGGGGTGACGACTTCATTCGTGACGAGCACGTTGGCGATGCCCGCCGCGACGAATGCCGCGGCTTCGTCGACCTTCTGGCAGCAGATGCCGATGGCGCCGCGCGCGATCTGCGCCTTGGCGATGTCGGGACACTTGTGCGACTTGGCATGCGGCCGCAGCGCAAGTCCCGACCCGCGCACCACGTCGGCCATCAGGTCGAGGTTGTGTTCGAAGACATCGAGATCGACGACCAGCGCCGGCGTGTCGACGGCGGACAACGGGTCGCCGGGGCGTGCAGGGACGCGTTGCATCAGCAGCCCCAGCAGCCCTTCCACACCAGGTTGCCCAGCAGGCGACCCGGCAGGAACGTGAAGATGCCGGCGATGACGACCCCGCCGAAGTAGAGCCCGCGCATCGCCTTGCGATGGCCCTCGATGTTGCCGTGCTGCGCGCGCCAAAGGGCCACGGGCAACATGATCAGCACCAGCAGCGTGAAGAGATGGATCCATCCGAAGTGGAGAAAGGCCGGGATCCACAGCGAGCTGACCGCGACCGTCATCATCAGCGTCGCCCAGATCCAGCCGATGGCACGGTGCGAGCCCGTGCCCTTCGGACGCAGCAGCTGGAAGGCGCCGATCAACATTGCGGAAACCGCCGCGAACAGGTGAACGTAGACGACGGGGGGTACGGTGCGAATCATTGCGAGGCGATCATCGAGTGGTGGCCGACATTGTCGCCGACGCGACGGCGCGGCACCACCCTGCACCGGGCGTTGCCGCGCCTTACTTGGGCGCGGACCCGGGTGCCGCCGTGGGTGCCATGGTCGGCGCCGCGGTGGGTGCTGCGGCCGGTGCCACGTTGGGTGCCGGGTGCGCTGCCTCGGCATCCATTGCCGCCAACTGGCCGTAGACGACCCGGCCGATGGTCAGCAATTGCGTGCGATCGAGGTTGCCGGATAGCGCATAGGAGAGGTTGTCCTCGACCCAGTAATACACGCCCACGCCGTTCTCGAGCGCATAGCGGAACGCGACTTCACCGCCCGGCACCGGTTGCTTGCGCACCTGCAGCGTGAGCCGCTGCTTCTCGGGCGTTTCGTAGACGAACAGGGCCGTGGGCATTTCGTTGCCCGCCACGAGGCGGCCGCCCACCAGCGCATAACCGGCGCTGTTGAGATCAGGGGCGCGGACGGGAAAGCCCATCCGTCGGGACAGCCATCGCACCAGCCGGGCTTCCTCGGCAGCCCAGATCTCCACCGGACGATTGATGTCGGTGGCGTACAGCGCGTGCGTCAACGCGGCCTCGCGCGTGAAGGTGGTGGGCGTGCCGGCGCGCTGCAGCGTGAGATCGCGGCCGAACCAGCCGATGCCGACACCCAGCGCCAGCACGGCGGCCGACGCCGCGGCCATCGGCATCCATGGCGCGATGCGGCGTGCGCGCGGCGCTGCCGGTGCCGCCGTGGCGGCGATGAGACGCTCGGGTACGGGTTCAGTGAGCCACGAGTCGAATGCATCGCGCAGTTGCGCATTGTGGCGCTGGGCCGTGGCGATACGGGTGGCCAGCACCGGATCGGCGGCCGCCGCGGCTTCCACCGCCGGGACGCGAGCCGGCGCCAACGTGCCGTCGACGAAGGCATTCACGTCCGCATCAGTGATGGGCAGCGCGTTCACCGGACCACCCGCAGTGATGCGCCGGCGCCGGGCGCCTGGCCGAACACCACGCGCAGCTTTTCGCGTGCGCGCGACAGCCGCGACATGACGGTGCCGATGGGGATGGCAAGCGCAACCGCGATTTCCTCGTAGCGCAGTTCCTCCACCACGGCCAGCAGCAGCACTTCGCGCTGTTCGACCGGCAATTGCCCGACGTGATGGATGAGCTCGATCAGCTCGACGCGCGCGTACTGCGACGGCCGGACCGGAATCTGCCACGCCTCGCCGCCCTCGCCGTCGTCGTCGAGCGAAACGTTGCGGGCTTCATGGCGAGCGGCGACACGCTCGTTGACGAACACGTTGTGCATGACGGTGAAGAGCCACGCGCGGAGGTCGCTGCCGGCAATCCACAGCCGGCGCTTCTCCCACGCGCGCGCAAGGGTCTCCTGGACAAGATCGTCGGCGCGATGGACGTCGCCGGTCAGCACCCGCGCGTAACGCCGCAACCGCGGCAGCGCAGCCAGGAGGTCGGGCTGCGGCAGCGGTGCGTCGATGCCGGTCGGAAAAGGGGTCAGGGTCAGCTCGGAAAAGGGGTCAGGGTCAATTACGTTGGTTTTCCGCTTGGATGATGTCACACCCGATTGACCCTGACCCCTTTTC
>JANNNM010000216.1:0-1037 GCA_031398535.1 Betaproteobacteria bacterium
GCCGCCCCCGGGCTGGCAAGATAAGCCACCGCGTGGGCGATGTCTTCCGGCGCGCCCAGCCGCCCCAGCGGAATGCGTCCCACCAGCGTTTCGCGCGCGGCATCCGGCAATGATTTCGTCATGTCGGTGTCGATGAAGCCCGGCGCCACACAATTGACGGTGATGTTGCGGCTGCCCACTTCCTGCGCCAGCGATTTCGTGAAGCCGATGAGCGCGGCCTTAGCCGCGGCGTAATTCACCTGTCCCGGATTGCCGCTCGACCCCACGACGCTGCCGATCTGGATGATGCGGCCGGTGCGCGCCTTTATCATGCCGCGCAACACCGCCTTGGCCAGCCGATAGGCGGGCTTCAGGTTGGTGGCCATGATGGCGTCCCACTCGTCGTCCTTCATCCGCAGCAACAGGTTGTCGCGCGTGATGCCGGCGTTGTTGACGAGGATGCCGATCGCGCCGTGCTTCGCTTCGATGGCGGCCAGCACGGTCTCCGTTGCGGGCGCATCGGTGACATCGAGCTTCACGCCCATGCCCGCATTGCCTGCATCGCGCAGCGCCGCATCGATCTTCGCAGCGCCCTCGTCGGTGGTGGCAGTGCCCACCACCGTGGCGCCATCGGCGGCAAGACGCAAGGCAATGGCAAGACCGATGCCGCGCGTGGCGCCGGTGACCAGCGCCAATTGTCCCGACAATGGAAGTGTCGTTGTCATCGCGATCTCCTTCAGGCGGCCGCGAGTTCGGCCAGCGTGGCGGCCAGCGCCTCGCCGTCGGTCAGCGAATACGCGTGCGCGCTGTCGATGCTGCGCTTCGCGAGGCCCGCCAGTACCTTGCCGGGACCACACTCGACGACATGCGTGATGCCCTGCGCACCCAGCGCCTGCATCGTGGCCGTCCACCGCACCGGATGCGCCGCCTGTTGCGCCAATGCGTGGCGAATTTCATTCGGCGTGGCGTGCGTCAGCACGTCGACGTTGTGCAGCACCGGAATGGATGGTGCCGTGATGCTGATCTCGGCCAGCCGCGCCGCGAGGCGCTCGGCCGCC
>JANNNM010000423.1:0-2250 GCA_031398535.1 Betaproteobacteria bacterium
GGCGAGCGTGCGGCCCACGAGGTAATCGTTGGGCACGGCGATGCGCTTGCTGCCGCTGTCGACCAGCTCGCGCACGTGGCGCGCGGTGATCCGCTTGTCCTTGGCGGCGACGACCTTGCCGTCCTTGCCGACGATGTCGAAACGCGCAAGTTCACCCTTCAGGCGCTCGGGCACGAAGTCGAGCTCGGACCCCTGGGCGCCCAAGTGGAACGTGTCGAACTGGAAGAACTGCTTCAGGATGTCCTCGTTGGAAAGGCCGATGGCCTTCAGCAGCGTGGTGACCGGCATCTTGCGGCGGCGGTCCACCCGGAAGAACAGGAAGTCCTTGGGATCGAATTCGAAGTCGAGCCACGAGCCGCGGTAGGGAATCACGCGGGCCGAGAACAGGAGCTTGCCGGACGAATGCGTCTTGCCGCGATCGTGTTCGAAGAACACGCCGGGCGAACGGTGCAGCTGCGAGACGATCACGCGCTCGGTGCCGTTGATGACGAAGGAGCCGTTTTCGGTCATGAGCGGAATTTCGCCCATATATACTTCCTGCTCCTTCACTTCCTTGATCGTATCCTTGGGCGCTTCCTTGTCCATGATGATCAGGCGGACCTTGGCGCGCAGCGCGGAGCAATAGGTCAGGCCGCGTTGCTGGCACTCGACGACGTCGAAGGCCGGCGGCAGCAGCGAGAAGCTCACGAATTCGAGGCGGGCATTGCCCGAGTGGCTCGAGATCGGGAAGATCGACGTGAACGCGGCCTGCAGGCCCTCGTTCTTGCGTGCGTCGGGCTTCGTGAATTCCTGCAGGAAGGCGCGATACGACGCCAACTGCGTTTCAAGAAGAAACGGCACGGCCAGGACGCTCGCACGTTTCGCGAAGCTCTTCCGGATGCGTTTCTTTTCGGTGAAGGTATAGGGCGTAGCCGTGGTAGTCGCCATAGCGTAGGGTCGATCTCCGGTTCGTCCAGGACCGCACGAATGGCGCGGTCCTCAAGAGTGTTGCGTTACGGTCGCAGCAAAGGTGCTGCAGCCTTGTTACCTCGACGGGCATTGGGAGTATTGCGCTCCCAGGGTGGGTGGCTGGCCACTACCAGCCGCTGGCGGACAACGTTGCCATTGCAGCAACGTCCGACCAACCCTGCCTTCCGACGTCGACTCAGAAAGCGAAGCGAAGCAGACGGTATCTGCTTCGCTTCGGTTTCTAGGAAACCGAAGTGGGGCCGCAAGCAAAACGCAGCCCCAACCAGCACTTGCTAGAGCAAATCGTCGGGCTTTGCCCGCGATTTGCCTCTGATCAGCTTCTCGCCAGCCTACAAGCGGCGAGATTTTTCCAAGGGGTGGCGGCGAGAGCCTCGCCACCCCTTCTGACCAAAATTACTTGATATCTACCTTGGCGCCGGCTTCTTCGAGCTTCTTCTTGGCGGCTTCGGCATCGGCCTTGTTGACGCCTTCCTTGACCGGCTTCGGCGCGCCGTCGACCAGGTCCTTCGCTTCCTTCAGGCCGAGGCCAGTGATTTCGCGAACGGCCTTGATGACGTTGACCTTGTTCTCGCCGAACGAGGCCAGCATGACCGTGAATTCGGTCTGTTCTTCGGCAGCGGCGGCCGGTGCAGCAGCAGCGGGGCCGGCAACGGCGACAGCGGCAGCGGCGGAAACGCCGAATTTCTCTTCCATGGCCGAAATCAGGCCGGAGAGTTCGAGGACGGTCATCGACGAGATCTTGTCGAGGATTTCAGTTTGGAGTGCGGACATTTTTTAAGCTCCTGGAGCGTAACGGTTGAAAATGGGGATCAGCGGAAGCGATATCAAGCGGCTTGCTTGCTGTCGCGAACGGCGGCCAGGGCGCGGACCAGCTTCGTCGGCACCTCGTTCATCGTGCGCACCAGCTTCACAATCGGCGCTTGCATGGTGCCGGCCAGCTTGGCCAGCAACACTTCACGCGACGGCAGGGCGGCCAGCGCAACGATGTCCTTCGAGGACATCATTTGCCCGGGCATGGCACCACCGGCAATCACGAACTTGTCGTTGCCCTTGGCAAAGTCACTCAAGACCTTGGCCACGGCGACGGGGTCGGAACCGATGCCGTACGCCAACGGACCGACCATCTTGTCGGCCAGTCCAGCGAACGGGGTATCGACGACCGCACGGCGCACCAGGGTGTTCTTCACAACCCGGAAATACACGCCGGAAGCCCGCGCCTTCGCGCGAAGCGTCGTCATGTCGGCCACGGCCATGCCACGGTTCTCAACCATCACGATGGCT
>JANNNM010000225.1:0-4241 GCA_031398535.1 Betaproteobacteria bacterium
GAGTTAATCGCCCGAAGTCCGTCGCCTGGCATGCATCTCCCTGCGATTAAATCGAACCTGACCCCATTTCTGCCAACAACCGGAGGCCGGCGAAATGAGCGGCGTCCGCATCGCGGGCGCCGTTCCATTTCGACGAGTTAGAACGTCGGTCGCCGCTGGACCGGCGCAAGCCGGTCCAGCCCGAACGACGGTCTAACCTTCCTTCGTGCAGTCACGCGGCGTGATCTTCTTCTCAGCGGCGTACTTCGCCGCACTCTCGTCGACCATCTTCCGCACCATCTCCTTGTCGCCCGACATGAACGGCGTCAGCGGCTTGAAGCCCTTGCCGTCCCACAGCTGGAAGCGAACCATCCCGGAGCCTACGTGATCCATGCACGAGGTCTTGATCGGCGGGAACATGCCGGCCGCTCCCAGTTCCTTGATGCGGGCTTCCGACAGGTTCAGGTTCTCGAGGCCCCAGCGCACCTGCTCGGGCGTCATCACCTTGCCCTTGCCGTACTTTTCCTGCGCCTTGCGGATGGCCTCGACGATCACCATGCCGTAGACGACGCCGCGGGTGTGATAGATCGAACCCTGGCGTGACTTGTCTTCCAGGTTGCCCTTGCCGGCGCCGTAGACCTTCTTCTGGATGTCCTGCATCACCGGGAAGCTCGTGCCCGGCGCGGAGAACGCGGCGGTGACATAACCCTTGGCCGCATCACCCGCGGGGATCACGTCTTCCTCCGAACCCGCCCACCACACGCCCAGCATCTTCTCGCGCGGGAAGCCGACCTTGGCCGCCGCCTTCAATGCCGTCGGGTTCATCACGCCCCAGCCCCACAGGATGACGTAGTCCGGCTTGGCCTGCCGGATCTGCAGCCACTGCGATTCCTGCGTGTTGCCCGGATGCGCCACCGGGATCTTGACGAACTCGAAGCCGTACTTGGCGGCAAGCGCCTCGAACACCGGCAGTGGTTCCTTGCCGAACGCGGAGTCGTGGTAGAGATCCACGATCTTCTTGCCCTTCAGCTTGTCCATGCCACCGACCTGCTGGCCGAGGTAGGTGATCATTGCCGCGGCCTGGCTCCAGTAGCTGGTGCCGATCGGGAACACCCAGTTGAACACGCGACCGTCCGCGGCATTGGCGCTGCCGTAGCCGAACGTGGTCATCGGGATCTTGTCGACACCCACGCGATCGAGCAGGCCGTAGGCGATGCCGGTGGACAATGGCTCCACCGATGACGCGCCGCTGCCCTTCTTCTTCAGGCGCTCGTAGCACTCCACGCCGCGCGACGCGTTGTACTCCGTCTCGCACTCCTCCCACGCCAGCTTGACGCCATTGATGCCGCCGGTGGCGTTGATGAGGCTGAAGTAATCGATCGTGCCGCCGAAATAGCCCGACCCGCCCGCGGCATACGGCCCGACGCGGTACGACAGGATCGGGATGAACTGCTCGTTTTGCGCCACAGCGCTCGACGCGATGCCGAGCATCGTGAGGCCCAGCAGGGCCGACTTGAACACCTTCATGTTGCTCCTCCTTGCATATCGTCTCCGGAGCGGAGCGATGGATTGGACAGCATTCGTCACTCGATTCGCCGTGTCAATGGCAAGCGCATTGGCGTAAACACCTGTCGCACCCACTTGCTTCCCTTGACCTTCTATTGCAATGCAACATCAATGCGGGAACGGCCACAATCGCAATTTTTCCTTGCCGATCTGCCACAGCCGGGCGAGCCCGTGCGGCTCCACGATCAGGAAGAAGATGATCAGCCCACCGAATACCATCAGCTCGAGATTGGACGTGATGCTCTTCGGCACGTTGAGATGCACGGTCGTCTCGAGGAAGCTGACGAAGAGACTCAGCATGATCGGCAGCAGCGCAATGAAGGCGCTGCCGAGGAACGAGCCCAGGATGGTGCCCACGCCGCCGATGATGATCATGAACAGGATGCGGAACGACAGGTCGAGGTTGTAGGCCTCGGGCTCGACAGTACCGAGATACAGGAACGCATACAGCGCGCCGGCGACGCCGCAATAGAAGGAACTGATGGCAAACGCGGTCAGCTTCGCCGGCATCAGCCGGATGCCGATCACTTCCGCCGCGACGTCCATGTCGCGCACCGCCATCCACGAGCGCCCGATGTTGCTCCGCGCCAGGTTCTTGGCCGCCAGCGCCATCGCGCAGACGATCACCAGCACCAGCAGGTACTTCGACGTCGGCGTGTTGAAGTGATAGCCGAGGATCACGACCTGCTGCGCCGTGATGACGCCCGACGAACTGTAGTTGGTGAACCAGCCCACCTTGGCGAGGCACCACACGATGAAGAACTGTGCCGCCAGCGTGGCCACGGCCAGGTAGAACCCGCGGATGCGCAGACTGGGCAGCCCGAACAGGATGCCCACGCCCGCCGCCATCAGGCCGCCGCCGATGAACGCCACCAGGATCGGCATGCCGGGGACGCGCAGCATGAAGTTGTACGACGCGAAAGCGCCGACCGCCATGAATGCCGCCGTGCCGAGCGACAGTTGCCCGCAGTATCCGGTCAGGATGTTGAGGCCGATCGCCGCCAGCGCGAGGATCAGGAACGGGATCAGGATCGCCGAGAACAGGTACGGCGTGGCGAACAGCGGCACCGCGACGAACGCCAGCAGCAGGATGATCGCAATGCCGATCCGGTCCTGGCGGATCGGAAAGATCGCGGCATCGTCGATGTAGTTGGTCTTGAACTGACCGGCTTCGCGATAGAACATGGGGGTCAGATTCGACTTGTTGGAGGATGGGAAGGAATGGACATGAGGGAAGAGTCGAGTCTGACCCCGATTTGAAGGACCCGAGCTAAATGCGGCGGATGATCTTCTCGCCGAAGAGGCCTTCCGGCCGCACCAGCAGGAAGAGGAGCGCGAGTACGTACGGGAACCAGCCTTCGATGCCGCCGCCCACGTAGGGACCGAAGTAGACCTCGGCCAGTTTTTCCGTGGCGCCGATGATGAGCCCGCCGACGATGGCACCGGGCACCGACTCGAAGCCGCCCAGGATCAGCACCGGCAGCGCCTTCAGCGCCACGAAGGTCAGCGCGAACTGCACGCCGTTGCGCGCGCCCCACAGCAGGCCCGCCACCAGCGCAACGAACCCCGCCACGCCCCAGACGATGCCCCAGATCTGCTGCAGCGGGATGCCCACTGCCAGCGCCGCCTGGTGATCGTCCGCGACGGCGCGCAGCGCGCGGCCGATGCGCGTGCGGCTGAAGAAGAGCGCCAGCGAGGTGACCAGCACCGCCGCGACCCCGGCCGCGGCGAGATCGAACTTGGAGATGCTCATGCCCCACTTGTCCGACACCCATTGCAGCGGCTCGTCCTGCAGGCCGAGGTCGAGCCCGCGCACGTTGGCGCCCCATACCATCTGCGCCAGGCCTTCGATGAAGAACGCGAGGCCGATCGTGGCCATGAAGAGCGTGATCTGCGGCTGGTTGACGAGCGGCCGCAGCACGACGCGTTCGGTGACGAGGCCCAGCAGGATCATCACCACCAGCGTGGCCGGGAACGCCAGCCACGGCGAGATACCCAGCTCGGTGATGCCCACGAACGTGAGCGCGGCGAAGAACACCATCGCACCCTGCGCGAAGTTGAAAACACCCGACGCCTTGTAGATCAGCACGAAGCCCAGCGCCACGAGCGAGTACATCACGCCCGAGAGCAGGCCGCCGATCAGAACCTCAAGGAAAAATGCCATGGTCGTCCGTCCCGCTCAATGCGCCACGCCGAGATACGCGTCGATCACCGCCTTGTTGCTGCGGACCTCATCCGGCGCGCCGTCGCCGATCTTCTTGCCGTAATCGAGCACCACCACGCGGTCGGAGATGTCCATGACTACGCCCATGTCGTGCTCGATCAGGACGATCGTCGTGCCGTACTGCTCGTTGACGTCGAGCACGAAGCGGCACATGTCCTGCTTTTCTTCCACGTTCATGCCGGCCATCGGCTCGTCGAGCAGCAACATCGAAGGTTCCGCCGCCAGCGCGCGCGCCAGTTCGACGCGCTTCTGCAGTCCGTAGGGCAGGCGTCCCACCGGCGTCTTGCGGTTGTGCTGGATCTCGAGGAAGTCGATCACCTCCTCCACCTTGCGGCGGTTGACGAGTTCCTCGCGCCGCGCGGGACCCACCCACAGCGCCTGCGCCAGGATCGACGACTTCATCTTGAGGTTGCGACCCGTCATGATGTTGTCCAGCACCGTCATGCCGCGGAAGAGCGCGATGTTCTGGAAC
>JANNNM010000246.1:0-6071 GCA_031398535.1 Betaproteobacteria bacterium
CTTCTGCACCGCGAAGCGGCCGGACACGACAATCGGATCGAAGGTATAGGTGATCGGCGTGCTGGCTTCGACCTCGACGATAGCATCGGCCCCGGCCGGCAGGCAGAACGAGCAATGCGGCGGCACCGCCGAAATCAGGAAATGCCGCTGCTTGTCGCCGATGTCGAGCGGGATCATGAAGCCCTGCACCTTCACGTCCTTGCGGTCGAGCGCCATGATGTCGGCCGAATACTCGTAGACCATTTTCCCACCCTGCTTCACCGGCTGCACCTGCGCCAGCGTCTGCCAGGATACGACGCCTTCACGTTCTGGCAGCAGCGTGGCCGAGAAGCTGGTGGCCGAGGGCAAGCCGGCGGCACCGATGCCGGTGTTGATGGCCGCGGCCGTGCCCGCGATGGCCACCAGTCCCACGCCACAGTAACGGAGCAGATTTCGCATGCAGATCATCCTTCGGCCAGCGTGGCCGCGACATCAAGGCGCGAAGCGCGCCAGGCGGGTAGCAGCGCCGAGAGTATACCGGCGCCCATCGCCAGCGCCACCACCGCCCATTCGACCGGCAGCCAGCGCCACGCCGCGGCGGCCAGCGGTGCCGCATCCGGTCGCCACTGCGAAATCGCAAACACGGCGCCATGCGCAAGCAGCAGGCCGATGGCCGTCCCCGCCGCCGCCAGAACGACGCCTTCGACCAGCAGCACCCCCGCCACCTTCCCGCGCGTCGCGCCCAGCGTGCGCAGGATGGCCATGTCGTAACGGCGGTCTTCCAGCGCCTGCGCCAGCGCGACGAACAGCATCAGCGCCGAAGCCGCCATCAGCACCAGCGCAAATGCGCGGACCAGGTCGACACCGGCGCCGAACACGGTCAGCAGCCGCGCCGTTTCGAATGCCGGCGAGGCCGCCACCCACTCGGTGTCCTTGTCGATGGACCGCTGCAACGTGGCCGCTGCCAGCGGACTGCGAAACTTGACCAGCGCCAGTGTCACTTCGCGCTCGTCGTCGTGCGCTTCGTGCTTCACATCGGACTTGCCACCAACGGGCTCCGGCGGGTGCTCGTGCACGGCCCACACGCTTTCAAGGCCGGTGACGACGAGCCGGTCGAGCACGCTTCCCGTCGGTGCCAGGATACCGGTGACGCGGTACTTTGCGTCGCCGTGCTCGCCGCCCCCTGCGGACAACCCGTGGGCGCCTGCAAACATGCCCCCCACCATCAGCCCGGTCGCGCGCGCCACGTCGCTGCCCAGAACGGCGTCAAGCGGCGCCGACCACAACGCACCATGCGCCAGAACGCCGCCATACAGGTCGACCAGCGCCGGTTCCGTCCCCACGATACGGAAGCCGCGCAGGTTGTCGCCGAGCGCCAGCGGAATGACGCGGGTCACGCGTGGATCGGCGCGCAGCTGCGTGATGGCCGCCAGCGGAATGTTTCCCGGCGGCACATCCACATGGTAGACACCGGCCAGCACGAGCTGCAGCGGACTGCCCTTGGCCCCCACGACCAGGTCGATGCCTGCCGCATCACGATGCAGCCGCGTCTCGAGCTCGTGCGCCAGCAGCAACGTCAGCGTGACCACCGCCACGCCGATGGCGAGCAACACCACCACCAGTACTGTCGACAACGGCCGGCGGCGCAGGTAGGCGAACGCGAGCCGCGCGATGTTCATGTGGCACCCGCCATCGCGGGCAGTGCGCGCACATGCGGCAACAGCGGACGCACGCGATGATCATGCGACGCGACCACCAGCGTAGCCCCGGCTTCCACCGCCTGCGCGCGCAGCACTTCAAGCGCCTGCGCCGCATGCGCGTCATCAAGGTTGGCTGTCGGTTCGTCGGCAAGCAGCAGTACCGGACGATTGATGACGGCGCGGGCGATCGCCACGCGCTGCGCCTGCCCCTGTGACAGTTGCCGCGGATAACGGTGCGCGAGCTCGGCCACGCCGACGCCTTCCAGCAGCGCGGTGATCCGCGCCTCGTCGACCGCTTGGCCTGCCAACGACTGCGCCAGCGCCAGGTTGTCGCGCACCCGCAACGCGTGGACCAGATGCAGGCGCTGCGGCACGAGGCCCACGGTGCGGCCACGCCAGCGATCGCGCGCGCCTTCGGAAAGCGTCGCGAGGTCGACGCCGGCCACGCTGACCCGGCCCGACCGAGGCACGACGAGCCCGGCCAGGATATGCAGCACCGTCGACTTGCCCGACCCCGACGGCCCTTCGAGCAACCACGCCTCCCCCGCGCTGGCATGCCAGGTGTCCACGGTCACCGCCGTCGCGTTGCCGTAGCGGTGCAGGATGCCTTCGAGTTCGAACATTCCCGCAATCTAGCGTATTCGCGCAGCGCGCGACAATCGCGCACGCTCATGCCATGGCGGCCACCGCGTGGTCAGGCGCCTCGCGCAGCGGCGCGCCGGCGCGACGGCCACGATCCAGCGTCCGACCGACGGCGCGGGCCACCGCATCGAGCTGGTCCATCAACGCGGCGAACTCGGCAGGCGCGAGCGCCTGGTCGGCGTCGCACCACGCTTCGGCCGGGACCGGATGCACTTCCACCAGCAAGCCATCGGCACCGGCGGCGACGGCCGCACTGGCCAACGCCCGCACCATCCACGCCTTGCCTCCCGCATGCGAGGGATCGACGATGACCGGCAGGTGCGTCTCGCGCTTGAGAACGGGTATCGCGGTGACATCGAGCACATTGCGGTAGGCGGTCTCGAACGTGCGGATGCCACGCTCGCACAGGATGATCCGTTGGTTGCCGCCCGCGGCGATGTACTCCGCCGCCATCAGCCATTCGGCGATCGTGGCGCTCATGCCGCGCTTCAGGATCACCGGCACGTCGACGCGGCCCACTTCCTTCAGCAGGTCGAAATTCTGCATGTTGCGCGTGCCGATCTGGATGACATCCACGCCCGCGGCGAGAAAGGCATCCAGCAGCCGCACATCCATCAATTCGGTCACGACGGGCATCGCATGCCGGGCGGCAGCCTCGGTCAGCATGTGCAGCCCTTCCACGCCCGCGCCCTGGAACGCATAGGGGCTGCTGCGCGGCTTGAACGCGCCGCCACGCATCATCCGCGCCCCGGCAGCCGCGACCGCAGCGGCGGCGGCCTCCATCTGCGGCGCGGTCTCGACCGAGCACGGACCCGCGATCATCTGCACCGCGTCCCCGCCCACCGGGATGCCGCGCACATACACGACTGACCCTGTTCGATCGGGTTCCCGCGCCACCAGCTTGTGTGGCTTGACGTTGTTCACCATGGCCATGCTCCTCGTCCGGATCGACAGTCGAAAAAAATCGGGCGGCCTCTAGGGGCCGCCCGATTCGTGGATTCCTTGCTGCTGGTGCTGGAACGCTACGGTCGCGACTGCCCCTCCGGGTTTGATCCCCAGAAATAGAACGCATACGCAAACGCGCGCAGGCGGGACGGCGACAAGGTGTGAGCGGCCAACATAAGGCTAGTCTAGCACGGGTTTCGCGGGGTGCAATCGCGGCCCGTCAGGCCGGCGCGCACTCGTCGCACGAACCCTTGACCGTGACTTCCACCGCGCGGCGCTTGAAGCCGCGCGGCAAGCTGATCGCGGGCAGCCGTGCCTCGTCGAGACAGATGACCTTGCCGCAATCGCTGCACTGGAAGTGCGCGTGCGCGTGGCTGCCGGCGGCGTTGCCCGGACCGGTCAGCGAGAAGCGCCAGACGCGGTCGTCGCCCGAGAGCTTGTGGGCGAGACCCTGCGCCGTGAGCCAGTCGAGGACGCGATAGAGCGTCACGCGATCGACATCGCGGCCAGGTTCGAGGCGCGCTTCGATTTCGTGGTGGGTCAGCGCGCGCTCCGCGGCGTTGAGCGTGGCCAGCACGTCGATGCGCGAGCGCGTGGCGCGCGCACCCAAGGCCGCGAGGCGCGCCTCCGCCGAATGCGCTGCAGAGACGGCGCCCCCCGATCCGGGGACGGGCGCGCGGCGGGGACGGCGGGCTTCGGGGGCGTGACGCATACCGGACATCATAGCGCGCTGTTTCCACGTGGCAAAACGGCAGCGTTCAGTGATCGCGGCGCCACTGTTCGATCTCGCGTTCGATCGCCTCGGCCACGTAGCTTCGCAACAGGTCGCCCACATGCAGGTTGATCGCAGCCACCAGGTCGGCGCTGGCGCGATCGGCTATGGGTTGCAACCGTTCGGCCAACTGGTCGCGGAGGCCGGTATCGGTGAAGAGGTCGATCCGCTGCAGCACCTGCATCCGGTTTTCCTCCGCCGCTGCCACCCAGCGCGCGTCGTCGTGAGCCATCGAGGGCACCACCGGGGCCGGGGCGCTGGCGGCGATCGCTGCCGTGCCCGCGGAATGCTCCGCCACCACGGCGAACGGTCCGGCCGTGGGCCGCGTGGCCGCTTCGAGTTCGGCCAGTTCGCGGGCGGCTGCTTCCTGTTCGGCAAGTTCGCGCGCAGCCGCGTCGCGTTCGGCCTGTTCGCGTTCGGCCTGTTCGCGTTCGGCCTGTTCGCGTTCGGCCTGTTCGCGTTCGGCCTGTTCGCGTTCGGCCTGCTCGCGTTCGGCCAATTCGAGGGCCGCGGCCTCGCGCTCGGCAGCTTCGCGCTGCGCAAGCGCTCGCGCGGCGGCTTCACGTTCTGCCAGTTCGCGCGCCACCGTTTCACGCTCCACCACGGCACGGGTGGCCGCTTCACGCTCAGCGACCTCCCGCGCGGCCGCTTCGCGCTCGGTTATTTCCCGTTCCGCGGCTTCGCGCGCTGCGGTCTCGCGTGCCGCCTGTTCCGCGGCAGCGGCCTCGCGCGCCGCCGCTTCCACGGCCGCGACCTCGCGCGCGAAGGCTTCTGCTTCCAGCGCGGCGGTATCCGCAATCACGTCCTCGCGCGGCAGCGTCAGCTCGATCTCTTCGTGCTCCGCGGAGGTCAGCAAGGCTTCGTCGGGCGGCGGGCGCAGGCGTACCGGCGGCACGATGGCAATCGAGTCGGGGGCATCACCGATCACCGAGGGTTCGCCGTCCTCGAATTCGAGCCACGTCGAGGGCTCGCCTTCGACGGCTTCGCGTCCCACCGTTGCGTGCTCGTCCTCGACCTCGATGACATCGATGCTCTCGGTCAGCACCGGCACGGAGTCGGGACCCCGGTCCACCGGCGCCGCCCGCGTGCGGACGGCACGCGGCAACTGCACGGCCGGCACGGCTTCGGTGAGCACGGGAATGTCGTCGATCGCCTCCGCGCGATTGCGACGCATCAGCGCATCAGCCTGTTCCAGCAGTTCGCGGGCGGTCGGCACGGGATCAGTGTCCGCTCATGTCGTGCGCACGCAACGCGTACCCGCGTTCACGATAGAAGCGGAAGCGCTCGCGGCCGGCCGGCGCATCATCGTCGCCGACGATCTCGGCCAGGCGCTCGAAGCGGCTGAAGAAGGGCGGCGGTTCCGGGTGCAGGTTGATCAGCACCACCGCCATGCCCGAATGCTCGAGCCGGTGATCGATCCACACCGGCGTCTGCGCCGCCAGCGGATCGTCCATCCGGCAATGCGGCAGGAAACCGGTGGGCGGCACGAGCCACAGCAGGCGGTCGAGCGCGGCGGTGGTCTGCGCATCGGGGGTCAACACGCGCACGCTGCCGTGCGCGCTGACGGCCTTGGCCGCAAGCCGGGCCGCCACCGTCAGGCGGTCGGTGACCCGCGTATAGAAATCGATCGAGGTCATGCGATCCGCGGGGGGTGACGGAGGTTCACGGCGCCGGGGTCTCCTGTTCCAGCAGCCACGTGGCCAGCAACGGGACAGGACGGCCGGTGGCGCCCTTTTCCTTCCCTTCCTTCCATGCCGTGCCCGCGATGTCGAGATGCGCCCAGTCGTATTTCTTGGTGAAGCGCGACAGAAAGCACGCGGCGGTGATGCTGCCGCCGGCCCGGCCCGCGATGTTGGCGAAGTCGGCGAAATTGCTGGCGAGACCGTCCTGGTAATCCTCCCACATCGGGAACTGCCAGGCGCGATCGTAGGCATCGTCGCCGGCCGTGAGCAAGGCGCGGGCCAGGGTCTCGTTATTGCTGAAGAGGCCGCTTGCGACGTGGCCCAGCGCGATGACCATCGCGCCGGTAAGCG
>JANNNM010000253.1:0-4319 GCA_031398535.1 Betaproteobacteria bacterium
GACGACGATGACGCTGTTGCCGAGGTCGCGCAGGTGCTTCAGCGTGGCCAGCAGGCGGTCGTTGTCGCGCTGGTGCAGGCCGATGGAGGGTTCATCCAGCACGTACATCACGCCGGTCAACCCCGAGCCGATCTGCGACGCCAGCCGGATGCGCTGGGACTCCCCACCCGACAGCGTTTCCGCCGACCGGTCGAGCGACAGGTAGTCGAGCCCGACGTTGTTCAGGAACTGCAGGCGGCTCAGGATTTCCTTGACGATGCGATCGGCGATCGCCGCCTTCTGGCCGTCGAGCGTTAGGCCGCGGAAGAACGCCATCGCGTCCTTCAAAGGCAACCCCGACACTTCATAGATCGGACGCGCA
This sequence comes from Betaproteobacteria bacterium, assembly GCA_031398535.1. GTDB lineage: Bacteria > Pseudomonadota > Gammaproteobacteria > Burkholderiales > Casimicrobiaceae > VBCG01. The sequence goes on from JANNNM010000253.1 coordinate 362, forward strand.
TATGCGCCCTCGCCCACCTTGACGTGCCGCGCCTCGCGGCGCAGCCGCGTGCCGGCGCAATCCGGACAGGGCTTGTTGTTCAGGTACTTCGCGAGTTCCTCGCGGACCATCATCGAGTCGGTCTCGCGATAGCGGCGCTCGAGGTTGGGCACGATGCCCTCGAACGCGTGCTCGCGGACCATCGGCTTGCCGCGGTCGGACAGGTACGTGAACGGGATCTTCTCGTCGCCCGAGCCGTAGAGGATCAGCGTCTGCACCTTCTCCGACAGCTTGACGAAAGGCTTGTCGACATCGAAGCCGAAATGCTTCGCCAGGCTCTGCAGCAACTGGAAGTAGAACTGGTTGCGCCGGTCCCAGCCCTTGATGGTGCCCGAGGCCAGCGACAGCTGCGGGAAGGCGACGACCCGCTTGGGGTCGAAGAAGCTGATCGACCCCAGTCCGTCGCAGCGCGGGCATGCGCCCAGCGGGCTGTTGAACGAAAAGAGCCGTGGTTCAAGTTCCGCCAGCGCGTAGTTGCAGATCGGGCACGCGAACTTGGCCGAGAAGAGATGCTCGCGCCCGCCGTCCATCTCGACCGCAATGGCGCGGCCGTCGCCGTGGCGCAGTGCTGTCTCGTAGGACTCGGCCAGCCGCTGCTTGAATTCGGCGCGGATGCGCAGGCGATCAACGACGACTTCGATGGTGTGCTTCGTCGTCTTGGCAAGCTTGGGGACCGCATCGATCTCCACCACCTTGCCGTCCACGCGCACGCGGGCGAAGCCCTTGGCGCGAAGCTCGACGAACAACTCGAGGTGCTCGCCCTTGCGGTTGACGATGACCGGCGCCAGGATCATCAGGCGCGGCCCTTCGGGATCGGTGCCCTGCATGGCCAGCGTGGCGTCAACCATCTGCGAGATGGTCATCGCGGAAAGCTTCTGGTCGGGATGATCGGGACAGTACGGGTCGCCCACGCGCGCGAACAGCAGGCGCAGGTAGTCGTGGATCTCCGTGACGGTGCCCACGGTGGAGCGCGGATTGTGCGATGTGGCCTTCTGCTCGATCGAAATGGCCGGCGACAGGCCTTCGATCAAATCGACGTCGGGCTTCTCCATCAGCTGCAGGAATTGCCGCGCATAGGCCGACAGCGATTCGACGTAGCGGCGCTGCCCTTCCGCGTACAGCGTATCGAAGGCAAGCGAGCTCTTGCCGGAGCCGGACAACCCCGTGATCACGATCAGCCGGTGACGCGGCAGGTCGAGGTTGAGGTTCTTCAGATTGTGCGTGCGGGCACCGCGGATGCGGATCGAGTCCATGCAGGGCTTATGGTGTCAGGCGAGATACTCGCCTCGTGCGATTGGAGTGCAGGGGTCGTCTGAACGGCTTAGGGACGAGGGGCGAACCTGTTAGTATATTGTGTTTATTCGCCGCGCTTAAAGTCCTAATTTTCCGTCCATGACTCCCTCGCCCGCACCCGGCACCGTCGACGTGCGGCCGCCCCCGGCCGCGGTGCCCATGAACGCCGGGGAGCGCCGCGCCACCGCCAGTCTCGCTTCCATCTATGGGCTGCGCCTGCTCGGCATGTTCGTCATCCTGCCGGTGTTCGCGTTGTACGCGCAAACGCTGGAAGGCGGCGCCAGCCACACGATGATCGGCATTGCGCTCGGCGCCTACGGTCTCACGCAGGCCATCCTGCAGATCCCCTTCGGCTGGGCCTCCGACCGCTGGGGACGCAAGCCCGTCATCTACGCCGGTCTTGCCATCTTCGCCTTCGGCAGTTTCGTGGCCGCCGCGGCCAACACCATCGAATGGGTCATCGTCGGCCGCTGCCTGCAGGGCGCCGGCGCGATTTCGGCGGCGGTCATCGCGCTGACAGCCGACTTGACGCGCGATGCCGTGCGCACGCGCGCCATGGCCATCATCGGCATCACCATCGCGGTCACCTTCGCGCTGTCACTTGTCGCCGGCCCGTTGCTCAAGGCGGCCATCGGCGTGCCGGGCATCTTCGCGCTCACGGGCATCCTGGCGCTGGGCGCCATGGCCGTCGTGCGGTATGCGGTCCCCGATCCCGGCAGCGTGCGCGTGGCGCGCGAGGCCGGCCGCGCACAGCTGTGCCGCGTACTCACCGACCCCCAGCTGTTGCGCCTCAACTACGGCACGTTCGCGCTGCACGCGGCGCTCATGGCACTGTTCGCGCAGGTTCCCTTCGCGCTGGTGGACCTCGGCCTGCCGGGGGAGCGGCATTGGGTGGTGTACCTGCCGGTGCTGCTGCTCTCCATCGTGTTCATGCTGCCGTTCCTCCGGCAGGTGGACCGCGCGGGCCGCGGCAAGCCGCTGATGGTGGGCGCCGTCGTGGCGCTGGGCGCGGCCCAGGTGGCGGTGGCCCTGTCATTGCACTCGCTCGTGGGCATGGTCGTCGCGCTCACGCTGTTCTTCACCGCGCTCAACCTGCTCGAGGCCATGCTGCCCTCGCTGGTCTCCAAGTGCGCGCCGGAGGCGGCCCGCGGGGCCGCCGTCGGGGTCAATGCCAGCATGCAGTTCCTCGGCGCGTTCGTCGGTGCCGCCGCGGGAGGCTATCTGTCGCAACACGCCGGCACCGGCGCGGTCTTCATCCTCGGCGTGGGCCTCACCCTCGCGTGGCTCGCCGCCTCGGCTACGATGACCGCACCCCCTGCCCGCTATCGCACCAACTACTCGATGGGAGAAACCTGAACATGGCCTCGGTCAACAAAGTCATTCTGCTCGGCAACCTGGGCCGCGACCCGGAAACCCGCTACACCACCGGCGGCGACGCCGTCTGCAACCTCAACATCGCCACGTCCGAGCAATGGAAGGACAAGAGCGGCGAAAAGCAGGAAAAAACGGAGTGGCATCGCGTCGTGCTCTTCGGCCGCACGGCGGAGATCGCGGGCGAGTACCTGAAGAAGGGCCGCTCGGTGTACATCGAAGGCCGGCTGCAGACCAAGAAGTACACCGACAAGGACGGCGTGGAAAAATACTCCACGGAAATCGTCGGTGACCGCATGCAGTTGATCGGCGGCACGCGCGAAGGGGGCGGCGGCGACGCCGAGTTCTCGCCGCCCTCCGGTGGTGGCAGTGGCCGTCGCGAAGGCGGCGCGCCCAGTGGCGGTGGTGGGAAGCCCGCCGGCGGCACCAAGAAGAACACCGACGACTTCGACGACGACATTCCGTTCTAGGCGATCACGCCGCCGCCCAGGCACACGTCGCCGTCGTACAGCACCAGGTATTGCCCGGGGGTGGGCGCCCATTGCGGCGCGTCGAAGACCGCACGCATGCCGTCCGCCGTGGCTTCAAGCACGCACGGTGCCGCCGGCATCCGGTACCGCGTCTTGGCCGTCAGCCGGGTCGAAGCCGGCGGCGGCGCGCCCGCGATCCAGTGCAGGTCGATCACCGTCACGTCGCGCCGGTACAGCAACGGGTGATCGTGGCCCTGCACCGCCACCAGCGCATTGTGTTGCGCATCCTTGCCGGCGACGAACCACGGCGCAGCCGTGCCTTCGCGCGTGCCGCCAATGCCAAGACCATGCCGTTGGCCCAGCGTGTAATACGCCAGCCCGTCATGGCCCCCCACGGTCACGCCTTCGGGCGTTTGCACCGGTCCCGGTGTGCGCGGCAGGTAGCGCGCAAGGAAATCGCGGAACGGGCGCTCGCCGATGAAGCAGATGCCCGTCGAATCCTTCTTCGCGTAGGTGGGGATGCCTTCCTTCTTGGCCAGCACGCGCACGTCGCGCTTGATCATGTCGCCCAGCGGAAACAGCGTGGGCGCCAGTTGCTCCTGCGTCAGCCGGTGCAGGAAGTAGCTCTGGTCCTTCGATGCATCCGCCGCCACCAGCAGCTCCACGCGGCCACTGTCGCCGCGGCGGGCGCGTGCGTAGTGGCCGGTGGCGATGTGGTCGGCGCCCATCCGCATCGCATGATCGAGGAACGCGCGGAACTTGATCTCGCTGTTGCACAGCACGTC
>JANNNM010000321.1:0-2069 GCA_031398535.1 Betaproteobacteria bacterium
GCCGACGTCATCGACGGCGAGAAGGAAGAGACGTCGATCGCCCGCATCAACGGGCAGCGCTCGATCACCATCGACGTGCTGAAGGCGCAGGACGCCAACATCGTCGAGACGGGCCGCGGCCTGGTGACGGCGGTGGCGGCGTTGCAGAAGCGCCTGCCGAAGGATGTCGAGCTCTCGGTCGTGTTCAATTCCGCCGACTCGGTGGAGAAGAGCGTCAACCGCGTGAAGAGCACCATCCTCGAAGGTGGCGCGCTCACCGTGCTCATCGTCTTCCTGTTCCTGCACAGCTGGCGCAGCACGGTCATCACCGGCCTCACGCTGCCGCTGGCGGTCATCGCCACGTTCATCGCGCTGAATGCCTTCGGCTTCTCGCTCAACTTCCTCACGCTGATGGCGTTGTCGCTGTGCATCGGCCTCCTCATCGACGATGCGATCGTGGTACGCGAGAACATCGTGCGGCACTTGGGCATGGGCAAGGACCACAACACAGCCGCGCGCGAAGGCACCGAGGAGATCGGCCTCGCGGTGATGGCCACCACCTTCGCGATCGTTGCCGTGTTCGTGCCCATCGCCTTCATGAGCGGCATCATCGGCCGGTTCTTCTTCCAGTTCGGCGTCACGGTGGCGGTGGCGGTGCTGGTGTCGCTGTTCGTCAGCTTCACGCTCGACCCGATGCTCTCCGCGGTCTGGCACGACCCGCCGGGCACGCGCTTCAAGCGCATGCCGTGGCTGGGGCGAATGCTCGACCAGGTCGAGCGCTTCATCGAATGGATGCACGAGGTCTACGGCGGCGTGCTCGAGTGGGCGCTCGACTACCGGAAGACGGTGCTGGCGATCGCGCTGGGGTCGCTGCTGGCAAGCTTCGCGCTGGTCCCGCTGATCGGCACCGAGTTCGTGCCGGTGTCCGACCAGAGCAACATCTCGCTGCGGCTCAACACGCCGGTGGGATCGAGCCTCGAGTACACGGACAACAAGGTGCAGCAGGTGGAAGCCGCACTGAAGCAGTTTCCGGAGATCCGGCTCGCCATGACCACGGTAGGCACCGACGAGGGCCGCAACTACGCGCGCATCACGCTGAAGCTCGTCGACCGCACGGAACGCGCGCGGTCGCAGCAGGAGCTGGAAAAGGCCATCCGCACGGCGTTGAAGCCCATCGCGGGCATCGAGCTCACGGTCGGCTTCAACCGGTCGGTGTTCGTCAACATCCTCGGTCCCGATCCGGAAACGCTCAACGGGCTCATCAACGACTTCAAGGCGCGCGTGGCCAAGGTGCCGGGCATCACCGATCTTGAAACGTCGGAGAAGACCCCCAACCCGGCGCTGTCGGTGCGCCTCAACAACGACGCCGCCGCCGAGCTCGGCATCACCGTGCAGCAGGTCGGCAGCATGCTGCGGCCGCTCGTCAACGGCGACACGGTCAGTTACTGGCTGGCGCAGGACGGGCAGAACTACGAAGTGAACGTGCGGCTGCCCAAGGACCGGCGTCAACTCTCCACCGACCTCTCGAGCCTCTACATCACCACCAACAAGCTCGGCCCGAACGGCGAGCCGCGGATGGTGCCGTTGCGGCAGGTCGCGGAGATCGTCGAGACCACCAGCCCGCAGACCATCCGGCGCGAGGAACTGCAGCGTCGCGTGACGCTCTTCGCCAACGCGCAGGGTCGTCCTTCCGGCGACGTCGGCAGCGACGTCAATGCCATCGTCAAGGACTTTGTACTGCCGCCCGGCTATCGGTTCTCGGTGCGCGGCCAGCAGGAGCAGATGCAGGATTCGTTCAAGGCGGCCATGGCCGCGCTGGGGCTGGCGGTGATCTTCATCTACCTGATCCTCGCGTCGCAGTTTGCAAGCTACCTGCAGCCAGTGGCGATCATGGTGTCGCTGCCGCTGTCGCTGATCGGCGTGTTCCTCGCGCTGTTGCTCACCGGCACCACGCTCAACATCTTCTCGATGATCGGCTTCATCATGCTGATGGGGCTCGTCACCAAGAACGCGATTCTGCTGGTGGACTTCGCCAACCGTGCGCGACGGGGTGGTGCCTCGTTGCACGACTCGATGATGCAGGCGGGCCA
>JANNNM010000332.1:0-2699 GCA_031398535.1 Betaproteobacteria bacterium
TACAAAAAAATAAAAAAAGGCTGCGGGTAAGTTTTAAAAAACAGCACCCCCAAACCCCACGGCAACCCAAGCCCCCCCGGCGACGCCTCGCCCCCCCGCCATGCCACGTCCAGCAGGAAACGCCGATCAGCCCTGCAGCAACCGCTGCTCCGCTGCCGCCAACCGGTCCGGGCGCCCAAGCAACACGACGGCGTCACCGGGCTCGAAGGTCCAATCGGGCGCCGGCAGGATCGAACGTGCGCCCCGACGCCGCACGCCGGTGATTTCGACCAGCCCCTCCAGCGACAACTCCTCGAGGCGCTTGCCGATCGCGTTGGCGCGATCGGGCAGCACCACCGTGTGCAGCCGCGGCTGCAGGTTCTCCGAGGCGTCGGAGGCATCTGTCGCGCCGTGAAAGAAGCCGCGGAAAAGTCCGTACCGCTGCTCGCGAACCGTGCGGATCCGCTTCAGCACTCGATTCAGCGGAACGCCGAGCAACAGCAGCGAGTGCGACGCCAGCATCAGGCTGCCTTCCAGCACCTCCGGCACCACCTCCGTCGCACCGGCCTCCATCAGCCGGTCGATCTCGCTGTCGTCCAGCGTGCGGACGATCACCGGCAGGTCGGGGCGCATCTGGTGCACATGGTGCAGAATCTTCAGCGCCACCGGTGTATCGGCGAACGTGATCGCCACGGCCCTCGCCTTCGCCAGTCCCGCGCTGACCAGGGCTTCGCGCCGGCTGGCGTCGCCGTACACCACCGTGCTGCCGTCCGCCGCCGCCTCGCGCACCCGCTGCGGATCCGAGTCGAGCGCCACGCACGAGATGTCTTCCGCTTCCAGCAACCGCGCCAGGTTCTGCCCGCTGCGGCCATAGCCGCAGATGATGATGTGATCCTGCCGCGACATCGTGCGCGCCGCGATCTGCGTCAACTGGGCCGCGCGGGCCAGCCAGTCATTGGCCGTGAACTTGCGCACCAGCGGCTCGCTGAACTGGATCACCAGCGGCGCCGTGAACATGGAGATGATCATCGCGGCCAGCACCGGCTGCAGGAATTCGGCCGGAATGATCTGGTTGCGCGTGGCCAGCGCCAGCACCACCAGCGCCAGTTCGCCTGCCTGCGCCAGGTAGAAGCCCGTGCGCAGCGCCGTGGCGATCGGGGCACCGAACGCGCGGGCGAGCGCCACAATCAACGCGAACTTCGCCACCACCTGCACCACGACCAGCAGCACGACCCAACCGAAGTTCGCGAACACCGCAGGAACATTGAGCGCCATGCCCACGGTGACGAAGAAGAGTCCCAGCAGCACGTCGCGAAACGGCTTGATGTCCTCTTCCACCTGGTAGCGGTACTCGGTCTCCGCGATCAGCATGCCGGCGAGGAACGCGCCCAGCGCCATCGACAGTCCCAGCAGTTCGGTGAGTCCGCCGAGGCCCAGCGTGACCAGCAGCACGTTCAGCACGAAGAGTTCGGGCGAGCGCTGCCGCGCCACCACATGGAACCAGGCGCGCATCGGTTTCTGTCCGAGGAACAGGATCAGCGTCAGCGCGGCCGCTGCCTTCAGCGCCGCGATGGTCAGCGCCCACGCCAGTGCCGGCCCCGTCTGCCCCAACGACGGGATGACGATCAGCAATGCGATCACCGCGAGATCCTGGAACAGCAGCACACCCATCACGTCGCGCCCGTGCACGGTGCCGAGTTCCATCCGTTCGGCGAGCATCTTCGACACGATTGCCGTCGAACTCATCGCCAGCGCGCCGCCCAGCACCAGACCCACCTGCCACCCGACACCCAGGAAGTGCAGCACCACCATCGCCGCCAGCGTCGTGATGGTCACCTGCGCCATGCCGAGGCCGAACACGGCGCGGCGCATCGCGCGGAGCTGCGGCAGGCTGAACTCGAGGCCGATCGAGAACATCAGGAACACGACGCCGAACTCCGCCAGGTAGCGTGTCGTCTCGTCGTTGGGCACGAAGGCCAGCGCATGCGGGCCGAGCACCACCCCGACCAGCAGGTACCCCAGGATCGCCGGCAGCCGCACCAACCGGCACACGACCACCACCACGACGGCGGCGGCAAGCAACGTGAGGATCAGCAGGAGCGCATGCGGCATTGCAGTTCCGGTGGCGGCGGGCACGCCGGGGCTTTTCGGCGCGCGCCGGGCCGGCTCCGCCTTTGGTCTCCATCATATAGGTCCCGCCCCTGCGTGAATCCTGGGGCGGATACCCGGGATGAGGGCCACGGTTATACTTTGGGAATGAATCTTCGGGCCCAGCCGGCGGTGCCGCGTTCGCCGGACCGCATCGCGGTCGTGCCCGAACGCGCGCTGGCGCTGGCGCGGCAGGTGATGGCGACCGAGGCCAGCGCTATCACGGCGCTGGCCGGGCGCCTCGGCGCGCCGTTCGTCGCGGCCGTGGAACTCATCCTCAATTGCCGCGGGCGCGTCGTTGTCTCCGGCATCGGCAAGTCCGGTCACGTGGGCCGCAAGCTGGCCGCCACGCTGGCCTCCACCGGCACCCCCGCCTTCTTCGTGCATCCCGCGGAGGCCTCGCACGGCGACCTTGGCATGATCACGCCCGACGACATCGTCGTGATGCTGTCCAATTCCGGCGAGACCGACGAACTCGTGACGCTGACGCCCCACCTCAAACGCGAAGGCGCGCGCCTGATCAGCATCACCGGCAACGAACAGAGTTCGCTGGCGCAGGCCGCCGACGTGCA
>JANNNM010000345.1:0-1383 GCA_031398535.1 Betaproteobacteria bacterium
CGATGCCACCCGCAGCCTGCGTGCCGCGAAGGCGCGCTGACATGGCGCTCTTCGAGGCCCGGCACCTGCAGAAGCGCTTCGGCAATCGCGTCGTGCTGGAAGACATCGACCTCGCGTTCGAGGAGGGCACGCTCACCGGGATCATGGGTCCCAATGGCGCGGGCAAGACCACCTGCTTCAACTGCCTGACCGGCATGTACACGCCGGACCGCGGCGAGATCATGTTCGACGGCACCAACATCGCCGGGTTGCCGCCACCCGCCATCACGCGGCGCGGCGTGGCGCGGTCGTTCCAGGCGATCAACCTCTTCAACGACGACACGGCGCTCGACAATCTCGTGGTGGCGCTGCCGGCGATGCGCGCCCGGTCCTTCGATGCGTGGCGCGACCGCAGCCGCGACGGTGCGGCCGAGGATCGCGCGGCTGCGCTGCTCGAACGCGTGGGATTGAAGGGCCGCGAGCGCGTGCACGCCAAGGACCTGGCCTACGGCGAACGCCGCGCGCTGGAGATCGGCCTGGCATTGGCCACGTCGCCGCGCATCCTGTTCCTCGACGAGCCGACGTCGGGCCTCGGTGCCAACGGCACGGCGCGGCTCACCGAGCTCATTGCGGAGCTCAAGCGGAACCTGACGTTGGTGATCATCGAGCACGACATGCGCTTTCTCTTCGGCCTGGCCGATGCGATCTACGTGATCCACTGGGGTCAGGTGATCGCGCGCGGCACGCCGGCCGCGTTGCGCGACAACGACTGGGTGCGGCGCTCCGCGCTGGGGGCCATCCCGTGTTGAGGATCGACGGCATCGACACGTTCTACGGCGAAACCCAGGTGCTCTTCGGCGTTTCGCTTGAAGTGGGCGCCGGCGAGATCGTGGCATTGCTCGGGCCGAGCGGCGCCGGCAAGACCACGACGCTGCGGTCGGTCCTGGGCCTGACGCCGGCTCGCACGGGCCGCATCACGTTCTGCGACCGCGACATCACGCGGCTGCCCACGCACGAGATCGCGCGGGCGGGTGTGGGCTGGGTGCCGGATGACCGCCGCGTGTTTCCGTCGCTGACGGCGGCGCGCAACCTGTCCATCGCGCGGAAGTCCACGCCGTTCAAGGGGTACGACGAGGATGCCTGCTGCGAGATCTTCCCTGCGCTGCGGCACCTGCTGCCGCGCGAATGCGAGAACATGTCGGGCGGCGAGCTGCAGATGGTGTCGATCTCGCGTGCGCTGGTCGGTGCGCCGGGCCTCATGCTGTTCGACGAGCCCAGCCAGGGACTGGCGCCCAAGGTGGTGCAGGACGTGATGCGCACCGTGGTCAGGCTGAAGGCGACGGGCGTGGCGTGCCTGGTCGTCGACCAGAACGTGCGCACGGTGCTCGACATCGCCGATCGCGT
>JANNNM010000353.1:0-2552 GCA_031398535.1 Betaproteobacteria bacterium
CGACGTCGCGGACGGGGAATTCGTGGCGCTGGTCGGGCCGTCGGGCTGCGGAAAATCGACCTTGCTGCGCATGATTGCGGGGCTGGAGGACATATCAGGTGGAACCGTATCCATCGCGGGCCGGGTGGTGAACGAGGTCGAACCGAAGGAACGCGACATCGCGATGGTGTTCCAGAACTACGCGCTCTATCCGCACATGAGCGTATTCGACAACATGGCCTACGGGCTCAAGATCCGCGGCTTCACGAAGGATGACATCAAGGCACGCGTCGACCGCGCTGCCGGCATCCTTGAACTTGGCCCGCTGCTGGACCGGAAGCCCCGCGCACTGTCGGGTGGCCAGCGGCAGCGCGTGGCGATGGGGCGCGCGATCGTCCGCGAGCCCGCGGTGTTTCTCTTCGACGAGCCCTTGTCCAACCTCGATGCCAAGCTGCGCGTGCAGATGCGCTTCGAGATCCAGAAGCTGCACCGGCGGCTGGGCACGACCAGCCTCTATGTCACGCACGACCAGGTCGAGGCGATGACGCTGGCGCACCGGATGATCGTGATGAATGCCGGCCGCGCCGAGCAGATCGGCACGCCGATGGAGGTGTACGAGAATCCGGCGACGCTGTTCGTCGCGGGCTTCATCGGCTCGCCGGCGATGAATTTCCTGCCGGCCAAGGGCGAGGGTGGATCGCGCTTTGCCCTGCTGGCGGGCGGCCACGTCGAGGCCGCCGTGGGCGTCGCGCAGCCCGGCGCGGGCGTCACGCTGGGCATCCGGCCGGAACACCTGCAGCCGTGTGCGCCGGAACAGGCGCTCTTTGCCGGCACGGTCGAGATGGTCGAGCAGCTGGGCGCCGATACGCTGGTGCATCTGGGTCACGGTGCGGCCACGATCATCGTTCGGCTGCCGCACGAGATCCGCTATGAAGTCGGCGCCACGATGCACGTCAAGGCGGACCCTGCCCGCGTGTTCCTGTTCGACAGCGCGACGGGGACGCGGCTGTGAGCGAGGAGCGTCCAATGCCGCCATGGCCCTATCCGCGGATGTGTGCGCATCGCGGCGCGGGCAAGCTGGCACCCGAGAACACGCTGACGGCCATGCGCGTCGGCCATGCGCATGGCTACACGATGTTCGAGTTCGACGTGAAGCTGGCCGCGGACAACGTCGCCTTCCTGCTGCACGACGCGACGCTCGAACGCACGACCAGCGGCCGCGGCCGCGCCGATGCGCTGCTGTGGCGCGACCTGTCGCGGCTCGATGCCGGCGGCTGGCATTCGGCCAAGTATGCCGGCGAGATGCTGCCCACGTTTGCCGCAATCGGCCGCTGGGCGCGCGCGCATGGCGTCGCCTGCAATGTGGAGATCAAGCCGACCCCGGGACGCGAGCGCGAGACGGGGGCGGCGGTGGCCATCGACGCGGCCACGCTGTGGCGCGAGGCCTCGGTGCCGCCGTTGCTGTCGTCGTTTTCCGAGGATGCGCTCGATGCGGCGCGCGATGCCGCGCCCGCATTGCCGCGCGCGTTGCTGCTCGACGTGCTGCCGCTTGATTGGCTCGACCGCCTCGCGCGGCTCGAGTGCGTGGCGCTCGATGCCAATCATCGCGAGCTGACCCGCGAGATCATCGGCATGGCGCACGACAACGGTTATCGCGTCTGCACCTACACGCCCAACGATCCGGTGCGCGTGGCCGAGCTCGAAGGCTGGGGCGTGGACACGATCATCACCGACGCCGTGGACCAGATCCCGCCGGTGTGATCGGGTGGCGGCGTGCCGTCATGCGGGCTGCGCCACCGGCCGCTTGATCGGCTGCTCGTTGATCGGCAGGTTGAGAAGGCCGGCGACGATGCCCAGCGCGATCGACAGGTACCACACGATGTCGTAGCTGCCCGTCGCGTCGTAGAGCTTGCCGCCCAGCCACGCGCCCAGGAAGCTGCCGATCTGGTGGGAGAAGAACGTGAGCCCCGACAGCATCGCGAGATAACGCACGCCAAAGATCTGCGCGACGAGGCCATTGGTGACCGGCACCGTGGACAGCCACAGCAGCCCCAGCGCCATCGCGAAGAGGTACACGCTGATCACCGTGACCGGCAGCCAGAAGAACACGGCAAACACGACAGCGCGCGCGAAATAGATGAACGCCAGGATGTTCTTCTTGCTGATCCGCCCGCCGAGCCAGCCGGCGGTATACGTGCCGATGATGTTGAAGAGCCCGATCAAGGCCAGCGCCATCACGGCCACGTGCGCGGGCAGGCCCTTGTCCGCCAGGTAGGCGGGCAGGTGCACGCCGACGAACACCACCTGGAAGCCGCAGACGAAATAGCCGAGCGTCAGCAGCACGTAGCCCTTGTGATGCACCGCTTCGTCGATGGCCTGCCGTGCGGATTGCTTGAAGGTGTTGACGACCGTGTCGCGGCGCTCGACCAGGGCTGCCGCCAGCGGCACGATCAGCATCGCGAGGCCGGCCAGCGTGATCAGCGCGAAATGCCAGCCGACATTCGACAGCAGCCATTGCGTCAGCGGCAGCACCGCGAACTGGCCAAAGGACCCTGCCGCGGCGGAGATGCCGA
>JANNNM010000379.1:0-1524 GCA_031398535.1 Betaproteobacteria bacterium
GGCATTGCCACGGCCTACATGGACTCGGTGCCGGTGGTCATCCTGACCGGGCAGGTGCCGACTCATGCAATCGGCCTCGATGCCTTTCAGGAGTGCGACACGGTCGGCATCACCCGCCCGTGCGTCAAGCACAACTTCCTGGTCAAGGACATCCGCGATCTCGCCGTCACGATCAAGAAGGCGTTCTATCTCGCCTCCACCGGCCGCCCGGGACCGGTGCTGGTCGACATCCCCAAGGACATCACGCAGCAGAGCACGGAATTCGTCTATCCGAAGACCGTCTCGCTGCGCTCGTACAACCCGGTGACGAAGGGCCACAGCGGCCAGATCAAGAAAGCCGTGCAGTTGCTGCTGGAAGCCAAGCGCCCGATGGTCTACGCGGGTGGCGGCGTCGTGCTGAACGATGCAGCCCCGCAGCTGACACGCCTTGTGCGCCTGCTTGGTTTCCCGTGCACCAACACGCTGATGGGCCTGGGGGGCTTCCCCGGCACCGACCCGCAATTCACCGGCATGCTCGGCATGCACGGTACCTACGAGTCGAACATGGCGATGCAGCACTGCGACGTGCTGATCGCCGTCGGCGCGCGCTTCGACGATCGCGTGATCGGCAACCCGGAACACTTCTTCCGTGCCGATCGCAAGATCATCCACATCGACATCGACCCGTCGTCGATCAGCAAGCGCGTGAAGGTGGACGTGCCCATCGTCGGCTATGTCGGCGACGTGCTGGACGAGATGATCAAGATCATCGAGTCCTCGCCGCAGCGCCCCGACCCGTCGGCATTGAAGGCGTGGTGGGCCGACATCAAGGAATGGCAGCGCAAGGATTGCTTGAAGTACGACACGAAGAGCGAGCTGATCAAGCCACAGTTCGTCGTGCAGAAGCTCTACGAGTTGACGAAGGGCGATGCGTTCATCACCTCCGACGTGGGCCAGCACCAGATGTGGGCGGCGCAGTACTACAAGTTCGACAAGCCGCGCCGCTGGATCAACTCGGGCGGCCTGGGCACGATGGGCTTCGGCCTGCCGGCCGCGATGGGCGTACAGCTCGTGAATCCGGAGGCAACCGTCGCGTGCATCACCGGTGAAGCGTCGATCCAGATGTGCATCCAGGAGCTGTCCACCTGCAAGCAATATCACCTGCCGATCAAGCTCGTGAACCTCAATAACCGGTACATGGGCATGGTGCGGCAGTGGCAGCAGTTCTTCTACGGCAACCGCTATGCGGAGTCGTACATGGACGCACTGCCCGATTTCGTGAAGCTGGCCGAGGCCTATGGCCACATCGGCATGAAGATCGAGAAGCCGGGTGACGTCGAAGGCGCGCTGCGCGAGTCGCTGAAGCTGAAGGATCGCCTCGTGTTCATGGACTTCATCACGGACCAGACGGAAAACGTGTTCCCGATGGTGCCGGGCGGCAAGGGCCTGACCGAGATGATCCTGGCGGAGGAGTTATGAGCGCCGCCGGACCGTTCCAAGGCGCTCGCCCCCATCATGGGGGAGGGCGCGCAGCGCCGTCGGGGG
>JANNNM010000433.1:0-3779 GCA_031398535.1 Betaproteobacteria bacterium
TGATCGAGGATCAGGTGCGCCATGTCGTCGAACTGCGCGTGGCCCTCCAGGCGCGACACCAACGGATGCTGCGGATTGATCTCGAGGATGGGCAACGTCTCCGGCACGCCCTGCCCGGCCTGCTGCATCAGCCGCGCCAGATGGGAGCTGGCGTCGCCCTCCTCCACGACGATGCAGGCGGGTGAATCGACCAGGCGCGCGGAGACGCGCACGTCGCGCACCCGCTCCTTCAACTGTTCCTTCAGCCGCTCGACCAGCGGGCCGGCGGCCTTGGCGGCTTCCTCGGCCTGCTTCTTCTCTTCCTCGTCCTGCAGCGAGCCGAGATCGAACGCGCCCTTGGCCACGCTCTGCAACGGCTTGCCGTCGAAGTCGTGCATGAAGTTCAGCATCCACTCGTCGACGCGATCGGTGAGGAACAGCACCTCGATGCCTTTCTTGCGGAAGATCTCGAGCTGCGGACTGCTGCGCGCGGCGTCGAGGCTGTCGGCGGTCACGTAGTAGATCGCGGCTTGGCCTTCCTTCATCCGCGAGACGTAGGCGGCCAGCGACACGCCTTCCTCCGCATGCGTCGAGGCGAAGCGCAGCAGCTTCGAAAGGCGTTCCTGGTTGGCGTGGTCCTCGCCCATGCCTTCCTTCAGCACGGCGCCGAAGTCCTTCCAGAACGTGGCGTACTTGGCCTGCTCGGCCGCATCCTCGCTGTCGGCCAGGCCCTCGAGCATCGACAGCACGCGCTTGGTGGAACCTTCGCGGATGGCCTTCACATCGCGTGACTCCTGCAGCAGTTCGCGGCTGACATTGAGCGGCAGGTCGGCGCTGTCGATCACGCCGCGGACGAAGCGCAGGTAGACCGGCATCAGCACTTCGGCGTCGTCCATCACGAACACGCGCTTGACGTAGAGCTTGACGCCGCCGCGCTTGTCGCGGTTCCACAGGTCGTAAGGCGCCTTGGCCGGCAGGTAGAGCAGCTGCGTGTACTCGCTGCGGCCTTCCACCCGGTTGTGCGTCCACGCCAGCGGCGGTTCGCTGTCGTGCGCGATCTGCTTGTAGAAATCGATGTACTGCTCGGGCGTGATGTCGGCCTTGTTGCGCGACCACAGTGCGGCCGCGTCGTTGACCTGCTCCCATTCGCCGGTGGCGACGGTTTCCTTCTTCTCTTCGTCCCACGACTCCTTGGGCATCAGGATGGGCAGCGAGATGTGATCCGAGTACCGGCGGATGATCGACTTCAGTTTCCACGCCGACAGGAACTCATCCTCGTCCTCGCGCAGATGCAGGATGACGTCGGTGCCGCGCGCGGCGCGCGTGATGGTCTCGACTTCGAACTCCCCCGTGCCTTCGCTAGCCCAGCGCACGCCGGCCTCCGCCGGCAACCCGGCGCGTCGCGATTCCACCGTGATGCGGTCGGCGACGATGAAGCCCGAGTAGAAGCCCACGCCAAACTGGCCGATCAGTTGCGCATCCTTCTGCCGGTCGCCGTCCAGCGCGGCCATGAATTCGCGCGTGCCGCTCTTGGCGATCGTGCCAAGGTGGGACACCGCTTCGTCGGCGCTCATCCCCACGCCGTCGTCGCTGATCGTGACGGTGCGATTGGCGGTGTCGAACGACACGCGGATCGCCAGCGCCGGGTTGTCTTCCAGCAACGCGGCGTTGTCCAGTGCTTCGAAGCGCAGCTTGTCGCAGGCATCCGAGGCGTTGGAGATCAACTCGCGCAGGAAGATCTCCTTGTTCGAGTACAACGAATGGGTGACGAGGTGCAGGATCTGCTTGACCTCGGCCTGGAAGGACATTGTCTGCTTGGAGCTCATGGTTCGATTCCGTGAAGATGGGAAGGCGTGGCGCCGCGGAAGGACGCGGGCGGAAGGTGGGGGCAAACTTGCCGTGCTTCAACCCCCCTTCGCGACGATTGACCTGCGAAGCTGCAACCTCGCCTGCAAGCGCTATGATGCGACATCGAACAATCGTTGGCGGAGGTCCGTCATGCCCCGATTCTCCAACGCGCGCCGGATGGCCCTGGTACCGGCCGTACTGATGGTGGCGTTCGCTACCGCTGCCTTCGCCGCCCCGCCACCCGCGACCGCGCCGCAGATGGTCCGCGACACGTTCTTCGGCACGGTGGTCGAGGACCCCTATCGGTGGCTGGAGGATGTGAAGTCGCCGGAGACCGTGGCGTACATGAAGGCCCACGCCGATTTCGCGCGTGCAACACTTGATGCGATCCCGGGCCGCAATGAACTGCTGGCGCAGATCACGAAGCTCGATGAGACGACACCGGCACTGATCGGAAGCATCCGCCGGGTTCCGGGTGGCGCCATCTTCTACCTGAAGCGCAATGCCACCGATAACCAGTTCAAGCTCTACATGCGTCCCCGCCTCGACGCGCCCGAGCGCCTGCTGATCGATCCTGATGCGCTCGCGAAAGCCGCCGGCACCCCGCAGGCCATCAATTATTTTGCGCCGTCCAACAACGGCAAGCTGCTGGCCTATGGCTTGTCCGCGGGCGGTTCGGAAAACGCCTCCATTCACGTGATCGACGTGGCCAACGGCAGGCAGGTGGCCGGTCCCATTTCACGCGTGCAGTACTCGAACATCTCGTGGCTGCCGGACGACTCCGGCTTCTTCTTCCAGCGGCAGCAGGCGATGACGCCGGGCATGCCGGAGACGGAGCGCTACCAGAAGAGCCGGGCCTTGCTGTTCAGACTGGGGACCGATGTCGATGCCGCGCCGGTGATGCTGGGGTGGGAATCCACCGACGCCAAGGTCGACCCGGTGATGGAATACCCGTACGTCGGCTGGATTGCCGGCACGAAACTCGTGTACGGCTACATCCGGCGCGGCACCGACCGCGAGGCCACGATGCTGGTCGCCACACTCAGTTCCGCGCTGGCTGGCAAGCCCGCATGGCGCAAGGTTTACGACCGCAGCGATTCGATTGTCGGGACCGCGCTGTCCGGCGACCGGCTGTACCTGTTGTCGCACCGGAACGCACCACGGCGGCAGGTCCTGCAGACATCGCTCGCCAAGCCGGACATCGCGGGCGCCAAAATCGTGGTGCCCGAGGGCCGTGGCGTGATCACCGGGCTCGACTCGGCGGCAGACGGCGTGTACTTCACGCGCCGCGACGGTACGGTCACGCAGCTGTTCCGGATGACCACCGGCAACATGCCCGCGCAATTGCCCATGCCGGTGGTGGGCAGCGTATTCATGATGAGTGCCGATTCGCGCATCCCGGGCGTCCTCGCCAGCCTGCAGTCGTGGACGCAGCCGTCGCAGATCTACGCAATCGAAGGATCGAAGGTGACGAACACGCGCCTGCAGCCGCTGGGCGACTTCGGCGACCTCGCCAACTACGAGGCAAGGGAAGTGCTGGTGACGAGCCACGACGGGGCGCAGGTGCCGCTGTCCATCCTCAGCCGCAAGGGGTTGAAGCAGGACGGCAACAACCCGACACTGCTGTACGGCTATGCGTCGTATGGCATGACCGAGGAACCGTTCTTCTCGGCCTGGCGCCTCGCTTGGCTTGATCGCGGTGGTGTCTTCGCCATCGCCAATCCACGCGGTTCAGGCGCCTTCGGCCAGGATTGGTACAAGGGTGGCTTCCAATCCACCAAGCCCAACACGTGGAAGGATTTCATCGCGTGCGCGGAGTACCTGATCGCGCAACGCTGGACGCAGCCGTCGCGCCTGGCGATCTGGGGCGGCAGCGCCGGCGGCATCCTGGTCGGGCGCGCGATGACCGAGCGTCCCGATCTCTTCGCGGCCGTGGTGCCGTCAGTGGGCGT
>JANNNM010000428.1:0-11970 GCA_031398535.1 Betaproteobacteria bacterium
TAACCCGTGCAACGGGGCGGACGGGGCCGATGGCGTGGCGGGTGGCAACGCTGCGGTGTGGCAGGCGAAACCATGAGGGCCGGCTTGCGCGCGTTGTTGGTCAGTGGCTTCGGCGTGACCACGTTGCTGATGCTGGCCGCGTCGGCGGCCGCCGCGCCGGTGGCCTGCGTGCCGGCGTGCAGCGGGCAAACGCTCACGACGCCCAACTTCTCGCACCAGGATCTCAGCAAGGCCAACTTCGAAGGCGCGACGATCATCGGCGGCGTGTTCATTCGCGCCAACCTGGCCGGCGCCAACTTCAACAACGTCACCTTCCAGGGCGTGCCCGGCAATCCGACGCAGACGCCGGATTTCACGTTCGCCAACCTGACCAACGCCACCTTCGTCGGAGCAAAATTCGCAGCACCTACCTACTTCACCTACGCGACGCTGACCTGCGCCGATTTTTCGCAGACCGATTTCTCCAACGGCAATGCCGTCTTCGGCGACGAGCCGCTGATCTATGCCTACGATCCGGGCAAGCCCGCCGACTGCCGCGTGAAGTTCAAGGGCACCACGATGAACTGCGAGTTCATCGATGACTGGCGCAACTTCGATCTCACCGGCGCGAACGTCCGGGCCTGCCTGACCGTGCTCGCCGGTCGCAACTTTTCCTACGCGAACATGGCGCAGGTGAATTTCAGTGATGCCTATCTAGACGGCGTGAATTTCAGCCACGCGCAGTTGCAGCAGGCAACGCTCAGCCGGGCCAACCTGACAGGCGCCAACCTGGCCAACGCGTTCCTGTCCACCGGCGACAACGGCGCCGGTGCCGCGACGTTCGAGAGTGCGCATCTCAAGAACGTCAATCTCGCCAATGCGCAGTTGAGCGGCGTCACGTTCACGAACGCGAATTTCTACGGCACCACCACGGCGATCAGCGGGGGTTGCCCGATCTCCAATACCGGTTTCACGCAGGCGTGCTCCACCGCGCGCGGCGCGTCGATGACGGGCACGTCATTCGCCGGTGCCTACCTGTACGGCGTCGAATTCACCAATGCGACCATCAAGGGCGCGGACTTCACGGGTGCCGTGCTGACGGGCGCGAACTTCGCGAGCGCCAGCATCACGGTGAACCCCACCAACGGCGCCGCCACGAAGTTCATTGCGGCTCACCTCCAGGGTGCCAACCTGGCGACGACCATCACCAGTGGCGACATGACCAATGCGTTCCTCGACTTCGTGACTGGAGGCAACACGCTTCTGGTCGAATTGAGCGGCAGTCTCCACAATGTGTTCGCGTGCGGACCGCTGCGCTGCCAACCGGCGACGGGCGCCGACGTCTGCGTGGCCGTCGTCTACGGCGTTCCGACATCGACGCCGGCGGCCAATGCGGCGATCACCTGTCCCGACGGCGCGATGGGAAGCTGCGGTGCCGGCGGCGCGGCGGGTTGGAAGAGCACGCTGGACATCGGGATGTGGGGCAATGGAACGCCGCCGGGCTGGTACCCGTTCAAGGCCGCCACGTATTCCCCACAGGCCGCGCTCGCCAGTGTCTGCAACAAGCAAGGCACTGCCGCCGTTGTATTGAACTGGTAGGCACGCCCCAGGGAGGATGCGTTGAGCAAATCGAATCCGAAAGACGCGTTGCCACGCGGACAATCGCATGCCCGCGCAGTGTTTCGTGCCGCGCGCCGGCGTGCCGAGGCGGCGGCGACGCAGCCGGCGTCCGCCGCGCGACGCGATTTCCTGAAGGGCGCGACCGCCGCCGGGGCGATGGTGGGTCTGCCGCTGGCGGCGCCAGGCGTCGGCGCACAGGATGTGCCCAGCGAAGAATTCGCGGAGAAGAGCGCCGCGCTGCGTCTGAAGGGCACGCAGAGAGTCACGCTGTTCTTCAACCTCACGCATCTTGGCGGCGCGGAGATGGCGACGGATCACTTCGTCTACATGGCGGGCCGCAAATATCCGCTCGGGCGTGTGGTCGACGCGCCGCAGGTGCTGGCCGCGATGCGGCGCGGCAACCCGTTCCTTCGCATGGTCGACGACGCGAAGATCACGCATCACGCCATCGACATCGACGTACCGCAGAACGGGGTGGCGCTGGCCTACCTCACCTGCAACGAAAACGCCGGCGCGAGTACGTGGGAAATGACCGGGATGTACTTCCAGTCCCCGACGCGCAGCCTGATGCGCGCGTATCGCGAAGCGCGCAAGCAGAAGCCGATGGGGCCGCTGCCGTTGTCGGGCAAGCGGCGCCTGTACGGCGCGCGCGCGGCGACGTCGATGAAGGACCTGATGGACGAAGCGGCGCTGGTCGACACCACGTGCTTTGCCGAAGCCCTCGTGGGCATGCACCCCGACATCCTGTCGATGGAGCCCTCGAGCTTCAGTCACATCAAGAAGAATTACGTGAGCCAGAATGCCTACACCCAGGACCTGGGGATCGTGCAATTGCCGAGCATGGGCCCCGCGGTACCGGCGGGCGCGACGAACGTGTCCGGCAAGACGCCGTGGGCGACGTTGACGCCGTGGATCAACGAGGCGACAGGTCGGCCGTACAAGAAAAGCGATGGCAAGCTCGACCAGTACTACCCGGAGTGGCATCCGACGATCGGACAATATGCGCAACCGGCGCTGAGCGCGATTCATCCGCTGGTGCGGGATGATCCGGGCCTCGGGCTCGACGTCACGCCATACAACCTCAACAACGGCCGGCGCCGCCCCCCCGGCTCGCAGATCACCGGCAAGCTCTGGGGACGTCACGATGGCATCGCCACCGTCGAGCGACCGCTTTCGGCGGTGGCCACCGCCGGTCCCAAGGTCACGTTCCGCAACCAGAATGCGGAAACCGGCCTGGTGGTCACGAACCCGACGATTGCCACCGCCTCCGACGGACGCATCCAGGTCAAGCTCGACAACATTTCCAACTGGTTCCTGCGCTGGCTTGGCGCCTGGGTGCAGTTCCACGATGCGAACGGCAATGTGATTCCGCTGAGCGCGCTGTCCAACGATACATATCCCGGTGCGCCCGGCCCCTATCCGCGCAGCGCGATCGACCAGGACAACTGGATGTTCCTGGGCGCCGTGCCGCCCGCGTTCACGCTGCTGGGCGTACCTGTGCAGCCCGGTTCCTTTGCACCGTTGATTAACCTGCCAAAAGCAGCGGCGTCGATGCGGATCATATACACGGGCCTCGGCCTGTCGGGTTCGGCGCCGGAGAACGTGCCCTTCGTCATCTACGTCCCCGGCATCCTGATGACGGGCGCATTCAACTATGGCGTGGTCGGCTTCTTCATGGCGGTCGGCGCGTCCGGTGCCGATGGGACCGTGAAACTGGCCGTGAGCCTGGGCGGCGGCGCCGTCGCCCAGGCCATCCAGACGATCGTCGGTACCGTCGTCAACCAGAAGGACTTCATCGCGGGCCTGACGTCCTTCACGATGGGATTCCTGAAGATCCTGCACGACACCGGCCAGAAGACGCTGATCGGGTATCTCGCCGACGGGATCCTCGGCGAACTCGCGCTGAACGAGGTCATCGATTCCATCCCGGTGGCGGGCCAGATCGCCCAGGCCGTCGCGGTGATCACCGGCGGTATCCAGCTGGCCGAGACGTCGATCGAGGTCATCGTCTCGCCGGCCGCTTATGTGTTCGACTGCGTCGCCACGCACGATCTCTCGGTCACGTTCCTGCCCGACAAGATGAGCAAGTACTTTCCCGATCCGGGGTCGGGCAACACGCTGTACTACAAGGTGAGCTACCTGTTCGACGACGGCACTGCGCATACGCAGAGTAATGTCATCGTGCCCGACTATCAGGTGACGTCGATCCCGATCACGTTCCGCGGCATCCCGTACGGCGGGCAGGTGAGCGTCTCGATCGGATTCTACGTGCGCTCGACCAACACGCCGGTCGGGCTCTCCGAGTGGTGCGCCGGCCACGCGACCACCGGGCTCATGTCCAATACCGTGGGCACGCTGGAGCCGCCACCGGGCCTGACGGGGTTTCCGATCACGCAGAACAAGATCCCGATCCAGGGTACGACCCGTTACATCCATCAGCGCAAGACGGTGCTCGACCCGCAAGGCAACCATCTCTGGTGGACCGATCCGGACGGACGCCACGCGCCGCCCTACACGCCGCCGCCCGGTTCGCAAACGCCGGGGTTGTCCGCATTCGAGAGCATCACCGTGCGCCAGCAGACGGCGGCGCAGGCGGGCTACGTCGGATACTCGTGGGAAGCGTACAGCAGCGGCGTCAACGGCTGCGGTACCACGGGCCAGGGCCAGTTCGACCAGATGGCCAGCCTCAACACCGATGCCGGCAATGGCGGCGCCAATGCACAGAAGGGCTACGTGTCCAGCCAATGCGGCTACGACACGGGCGTGCGCATGGGCTACAACCTGCTGACGCACAAGTCGCTCAATGTCTATGTCGACACTGCGTCGCTGCTGATCCGGCCGGTCAACCTCGACCCGCCCGCCATTGCGGGGCCGGGCAGCAATCTTTCGTTTGCGTTGCTGAACAACGATTCGACGCGCTGTCTGCTGCACCCGTCCGGCCACATCGTCAGCATTAATAACGCCAAGCACAAGATCGAGGCGCTGAAGCTGCCGCCGGCCGCGTTGCCCGACAGCGTGGTGGCGCAATATCACCTGGCGCGCGCCTATTCGGGGGTCGGCACGCAGCCCGGGCTCATCATGCATCCGGTCGGGCTGGCGATCTCGCCGGACGGCGTGATTCTGGTGCTGGAAGACGGGCCCTGGAACAATCGCATCCAGGCCTTCGACCTCGGCGGCAATCCGGTGCCCTACTTCAAGAACCAGGATCCGCCGTACTACCTGGAACTGCCCGCCACCAGCAACGGCACCTACCTCGACCTGGCCGTGGAATTTTCAGGCTACCTCTATGTGCTGTCGACCAACGCCAGCAACGCGCATCGACTCGACATCTACCACCCGCTGCAGCGGGGTACGAGCCCGATCTCGACCACGTTGAACTTCAATGCGGCGAGGATCGCGGTCGATTTCTGGCGCAGCGTGTATACGCTCAACTATGAAGTGCTGCGATTGCCCAACGGCAACATTCCCGCCTTCACCGAGCCTTCGGTGAGCATGTGGAACCCGACGACGCCCTGACGGCGTGCCTGGGGGAATGGAAGCGGAGCACTGGTCGGAAAGCGTGTAAGAACGCGAACACTCCGCGCGACACACGGGATGCAGGGCCATCCGGCCACGGCGAGGCCGCGCCTCGTTCCTGCATAATGGTTCCAACTGCTTACATCGACCTGCCTTTCCGACCCCATGGAATCCATCTACTACGTCATGGCCTGGGCTTGCCACCGCAAATGCAAGCACTGCTATGAGGACCGCTTCCGGCCTTACATCCGCGGCGAACTCGAGTCCGTCGTGGCCGAGGCCGAGCGCAACTTTCCGCGCATCCTTGCCAATCTGCCGGAACGCTTCACCTACCTCGACCTCGACGATCCGCGCGCGGACGGCACGTTTCCGGAGAAGACGGGCCGCGTGATCCTGTCCGGCGGCGAGTCGCTGTTGGATCCGGTGCGCGAACGCGTGACCTACAAGGTGATCGAGGGCCTGCGCGACCGCTATGCGGCACAGGGCGGCGTCAAGGTCGTCGTGCAGACGACGGGCGACCTGCTCACCGATGCCATCGTCGACGACCTGCTGGCGCGCGGCGTGTGGATGATCTCGGTGGCCAGCGTGGACGACTTCCACGTCGGCCTTGAAGGCCCGGTGAAGCAAAAGGCGTTCGTGGACAAGCTGACGGCGCTTTTCGAGCGTCACGGCATGCGCCAGTCGGGATTGTCGGCCACCACGCGCAACTGGCACGAGGAACCCGGACCGGTGTTCAGCTTCTTCGGCGCCACGCCGGATTCATGGATCGGCAAGCTGTGGCCGCGCGGCCGCGCGTGGCAGAACAGCCTGTCGCACGCTGCGCTGTCCGACAATTTCTGCAATCGGTGGTCGGGCGGACTCAACTTTCTCCGCCACCAGTACAGCGGCTCCGAAGTGTCGATCGAGCCCGACGGCGCCGTGTACCCGTGCTGCGTCAAGACGAAATTGCCGGTGGGCAGTTTGCTCGAGGACAACCTGATCGAGATCCTCGACTCGCTGGTGGGCGTGCCCGCGTACGAGGCCATCACGATGGGGCATCCGGAGCGCATGGGGCTCGCGTCTGGCTGGACCGAAGCGAAGTTCCTGGCGCAGTCGGTGACCGCGATGCCCGATGGCACGCCGTACCAGAACCTGTGCATCGGTTGCGACCGCTTCCACGAACAGGTGCTGGGACCCGTGCTTGCGGAAGCGCAGGCGCGGCGGCGTGCGGCCAAAGGCTTGCCTGCCGCGCCGCCGCCACGACCTGCGCGACCCGTCATCCCGATCGCGCACGGCGTGCCGACATGAGGCCATGGTGCGCCCTCCTGTGCGGCCTCGTCCTCGGCGCACAGGTAGCGTCGGCGCAGGAACTGAAGTGGCCCGACGTCGTGGCCAAAGCCAGGGGTCAGACGGTCAGCTGGAATGCGTGGGCGGGGGATGAGAAGACCAACGCGTTCATCGCCTGGGTGGGCGCGGAGGTCGGCAAGCGCTACGGCGTGAAGGTCAATCACGTCAAGCTGAGGGACACGGCGGAAGCGGTCACGCGCGTGGTGGCCGAGAAGTCCGCCGGACGCAACACCGAAGGGTCCGTCGACCTCGTCTGGATCAACGGCGCCAATTTCCTTTCGATGAAGCAACAGGGCCTGCTGTTCGGGCCGTTCACGCAGGTGATGCCCAATATCGCGCGCGTGGACACGACCACCACGCGTTCCAACGTGATCGACTTCACGATCCCTGTCGACGGGATGGAGTCGCCGTGGCGGCGCGCGCAGATCGTGTTCGTCTACGACGGCAAGCGGATGCAGCAGACGCCGGGTTCGATGGCGGAGATGCTCGCGTGGTCGCGCCAGCACCCGGGACGCATGACGCATCCGAATGTCCGCAACTTCCTCGGCTCGACGTTCCTGAAGCAGGCGCTGGCGGAATTGACCCCCGACCCCGCAGTGCTGCAACGTCCGGCCACCGACGAGAATTTCGCCACGGTGACCGCGCCGATGTGGGCCTGGTACGACGCATTGCGGCCTACGTTATGGCGCCAGGGCGAGCAGTTCCCCGACAATGGCCCGGCGCAGCGGCAACTGCTGAACGATGGCGAGATCGACGTGATGATCTCGTTCAATCCCGCAGAAGCTGCAGTGGCGATCAACGCGGGCCTGCTGCCGGAATCGGTGCGGACCTTTGTTCTCCGCAAGGGGACGATCGGCAACACCAGCTTTGTCGGCATCCCGTACAACGCCGCCAACAAGGAAGGCGCGATGGTCGTGGCCAACTTCCTGCTCGAGCCGGCCACACAGGCCTACGCACAGGATTACCGGCAGATGGGCAACTTCAGTGTCCTCGATTTCTCGAAGCTGTCGGCGGCCGAACGCAAGGCCTTCGACGACCTGCCGAAGTCCCCCGCGCTGCCGACCAACGCCGCGCTTGGCGTCACGTTGCTCGAACCCCACCCGTCGTGGATGACCCGGATCACGGCGGAATGGGAGAAGCGCTACACGAAGTGATGGCGCCTCGCACCACCGGCGTGCTGCGTTTCGCGCCGGCGGTGACGGTAGCGGTATTGCTGCTGCCGATCGGGGCGGGGCTCGTGGGCACGCTGCTGCCGGCCTTCGGTTACCTGCCTGCCATTGGCGGCACGTCGTTCGGCTTCGACAGCTGGCGCAAGCTTGTCGCCGCGCCCGGCTTCACGACCAGTATCGTCACCACGCTGTTCACCGGAATCCTGGCGTCGGTGCTGAGCGTGTTGCTGGCGATTGCATTCTGCGCGTGGGCGTGGGGGCGGCCATGGACGCGCCGCGTCGGCGGCTGGCTGGCGCCGATCCTCGCCACGCCGCACTCCGCCATCGCACTGGGTCTCGCCTTCCTGGTGGCGCCGTCGGGCTGGGTCGTGCGCGTCATTTCTCCGTGGCTGACCGGCTGGACCGTGCCGCCGGACGTGGCCACCGTCGGGCATCCGGCCGGCCTCGCACTGGTGTTGGGGCTCCTCGTGAAGGAGGTGCCCTACCTGGTGCTGATGATCGTCGGCGCGATGCACCAGGTGGCGGCCGCGCCGCAACTGGCCGTGGCGCGCGCGGCTGGCTATGCGCGCGCCGAAGCATGGCTGAAGGTGATCCTGCCGCAGATCTATCCGCAGATCCGGTTGCCGATCTATGCAGTGATCGCGTTCTCGCTATCGGTGGTGGACGTGGCGCTGATCCTCGGCCCCACGAATCCGCCGACACTGGCAGTGCTGGCGGTGCGCTGGTTCACCGATGCGGACATCACGTTCTATTTCCAGGCGTCCGCGGCGGCGATCCTGCTGGTCGGGCTGGTGGTGGCGGTCGTCGGCGCGTGGTTCGCGCTGGAGCGCGTGACGATCACCTTGGGACGGCGCTGGATCGTGCGTGGTCGCCGCGATGGATCGATCAACGCGATCGTCGCGGCATTGGCGGGTTCCGGGATCGTTCTGTTCGCGCTGGCCGTGCTGGCCATCGTCGGCATGGGCCTCTGGTCGTTCGCCGTGCAGTGGCGCTTTCCCGACGCGTTGCCGCAGGCGTGGTCGCTGGCCAACTGGCTGCGGCGGTTGCAAGGCCTGGCCGAGCCCGCGCAGTGGACGCTGGTGGTGGGACTTGCGACCACCGTGATCGCGCTGGTGCTGGCCGTGGCCTGCCTCGAAAACGAAGCGCGCGCGCAGGTGAAGGCCGGTTCGCGCACGTTGTGGATCCTGTACGTGCCGCTGCTGCTGCCGCAGGTCGCGTTCCTGTTCGGCGCGCAGGTCTTGCTGGTGCGCCTCGACCTCGATGGCGCGGTCGGCGCCGTGGTCTTCGCGCATCTCGTGTTCGTCCTGCCGTACCTGTTCCTGTCGCTGGCCGATCCGTGGCGCGCGCTCGATCCGCGCTATGCGCGTACTGCGGCGAGCCTCGGCGCGTCGCCGACGCGGATCCTGGTGCGCGTGAAACTGCCGCTGCTGTTGCGGCCGGTGTTGATTGCGTGCGCGGTGGCCTTTGCCGTCAGCGTCGGGCAATACCTGGCGACGCTCTTTGCCGGCAATGGTCGCATTGCCACATTGACCACCGAAGCCGTGACGCTGGCGGCGGGTGCGGACCGGCGCGTGATCGGCGCCTACGCGTTGATGCAGTCGGCGCTGCCGATGCTGTTCTTCCTGGCGGCGGCACTGGTGCCGGCGTTGCTCTACAGGAACCGGCGCGGCGTGCAGGGTTTTCGGTGAGCGCGACACTGTACCAGCCGCTGCACCTGCGCGACGTGCGCATCATGCTACAGGCGCGCGAGCTGATCCCGGCGCTGAACCTGTCCGTGGCGCCCGGCGAATGCGTGACCGTGATGGGGCCGTCCGGCTGCGGCAAGTCGACGCTGCTTGCCTATATCGCGGGCTCGCTTGACCCGGTGTTCCGCGCGACGGGCCGCATCGTGGTCGGCGACGTTGACATCACCGATGTCGCGCCGGAGCGGCGGCGCGTCGGCATCCAGTTCCAGGATGACCTGCTGTTTCCGCACCTTTCCGTCGGTGAGAACCTGGCGTTTGCGCTTGCCGATCGCGTGCGCGAACGCCGGGCGCGCCTGCAGCACATCGAAGCCGCGCTGGAGGAGGCCGACCTGGCCGGATTCGCCGCGCGTGATCCGGCCACGCTGTCGGGTGGCCAGCGGGCGCGCGTGGCGTTGCTGCGCACGCTGCTGGCGGAGCCCGAGGTGCTGCTGCTCGACGAACCTTTCAACCGGCTGGATGCGCAGTTGCGGCAGGATTTCCGGCGCTTCGTATTTGAGCACGCGATGCAGCGCGGGTTGCCCACGTTGCTGGTGACGCACGATGCGGCCGATGCCGACGCGGCCGGGGGCAAGGTCATCGCGTTGTAGCGGTTCCGCGGACACCCCGGCACGCTGCGTAACCGCGTGGAGACCAGGCGCCATGTGCGGCAACGCGCATAGCGCCCTTGTTTACACATTCTATATACGCGACCGCTCTGAATTTGCGGCGCCTGAATGCGCGCGCGCCGATACTGGCCACCTTCCCCTCGCAGCCGGGAGTACCTCCCTATGTCGGATATCGTTTTCGTCGCCTTGATCGTCGCGCTCTTCGCCGCGACGGCAGGCCTGATCGTCTTCTTCGAACGCCTCTCGATCCCGCGGGGCCGGCGATGAGCTGGGTCTACTGGTTAAGCGGACTTGCGGCGGCGGGCCTCTTCGTCTACCTGGTCGTGGCGCTGTTCAAGCCGGAGTTCTTTGAATGAACACCATCGGATGGTTGCAACTGGTGCTGTATGTCGTCGTCCTGCTGCTGCTGGTGAAGCCGCTCGGCGCCTACATGGCCGCAGTGTACGAAGGCCGCGCGTTGCGTACCCAGCGCATCCTGGGTCCCGTCGAAGGCCTCATCTATCGCGCCGCCGGGGTCGACCCGGCGCAGGACATGACGTGGGTCCGGTATGCGCTGGCGATGCTGTGGTTCAACCTGCTGGGCGCGCTGGTGGTCTATGCGCTGCAACGCCTGCAGCTTGAACTACCCTTGAATCCGCAGGCGATGGCGGGGGTTTCGCCCGACTCGTCGTTCAACACCGCCATCAGCTTCGTCAGCAATACCAACTGGCAAGGCTATGGCGGCGAGTCCACGATGAGCTACCTGACGCAGATGCTGGGGCTGTCGGTCCAGAACTTCCTGTCGGCGGCCATGGGCATGGCCGTGCTGATGGCCTTGATCCGCGGGTTTTCGCGGCGCCAATCCGCGGGCATCGGCAATTTCTGGTTCGACCTGGTCCGCTCGACGCTCTACATCCTGCTGCCGTTGGCGCTGGTGCTGGCGCTTGTCCTGGTCAGCCAGGGCGTCGTGCAGACCTTCTCGAAGTACGCCACTGCCACGCTGGTGCAGCCGTTGACCTACGACGCCCCCGTGAATGAAGCGGACGGCAAGCCGGTCAAGGATGACAAGGGCAATGCAGTCACCGAGAAGAAGACGATCACGGAACAAACAATCCCGATGGGACCGGCCGCGTCGCAGATTGCCATCAAGCAGCTAGGGACCAACGGCGGCGGGTTCTTCAACGTCAATTCGGCACACCCGCTGGAGAACCCCACACCGTTGTCGAACCTGCTGCAGGTCCTGTCGATCCTGCTCATTCCCGCAGCGCTTTGCTACACCTTCGGCAGGATGATCAACGACACGCGTCAGGGCTGGACGCTGCTGGGCGCGATGACGTCGGTGTTCGTTGTCCTGCTAGCGGCGACGTACATGCTGGAGGGTCCTGGCAATCCGCTGCTGACGCCATTGGGCGTGGACCAGGTGTCCACGGCTGCCAACCCCGGCGGCAACATGGAAGGCAAGGAAGCACGCTTTGGCGTCGCCAACTCGGCGTTGTGGGCGGTGGCGACGACGGCGGCCTCCAATGGCTCCGTCAACGCGATGCACGATTCCTTCATGCCGCTGGCGGGCATGGTCCCGATGTGGCTGATGCAGCTGGGTGAAGTGATCTTCGGCGGCGTGGGCTCGGGGCTCTACGGAATGATCGTGTTCGCGATCATCGCGGTGTTCGTGGCCGGGCTCATGATCGGGCGCACGCCCGAGTACCTCGGCAAGAAGGTCGAATCCTTCGAGATGAAGATGGCGGCCGTGGTGATCCTGATCCCGCCGCTGGTGGTGCTGCTGGGCACCGCCGTCGCGGTGCTGGTGGAGCCCGGCAAGGCGGGTGTGGCCAATCCGGGCGCGCACGGCTTCTCGGAGATTCTCTACGCCTTCTCCTCGGCGGGCAACAACAACGGCAGCGCCTTCGCGGGCTTGTCGGTCACGGCATGGCCCCGCAAGGCCAGCGCACGGCATGTCTCGAACGTCTGAAGGCCGTTGGCGCGTTCGAGAGGAAAGCGAATATCTGCCAGGTAGAGGATGCGCACAGAGTG
>JANNNM010000455.1:0-1117 GCA_031398535.1 Betaproteobacteria bacterium
GCACGCACATGCCGTTCAGCTTCTCGAGGCCCACGCCATGCTCGCCGGTGACGGTGCCGCCGACCTCGATGCACAGTTCCAGGATACGGTCGCCGAATTCCATCGTCTTCTGCGACTGGCCCGGCATGTTGGCATCGAACAGGATCAGCGGATGCAGGTTGCCGTCCCCGGCGTGGAACACGTTGGCGCACGGCAGGCCGAACTCCTCCGACCACGCCGCGATGGCCCGCAGCACGCGCGGCAGCGCCTTGCGCGGGATCGTGCCGTCGATGCAGTAGTAGTCAGGCGACAGCCGGCCCACGGCGGGAAACGCAGCCTTGCGCCCCGACCAGTACAGCAGGCGCTGCGGCTCGTCCTTCGACACGCGGATTTCGGTGGCGCCCGATGCGGTGAGCACGCGCCGGATTTCCGCCATCTCCGCCGCCACTTCCTCCGGCGTGCCGTCGGACTCGACCAGCAGTACGGCGGCAGCATCGAGCGGATAGTTGGCATGGACGAATTGCTCGACAGCGCGCGTCGCCGCCTGGTCCATCATCTCGAGGCCGGCGGGGATGATGCCGGCGCCGATGATCGCGCCCACGGCGGCGCCGGCGGCCTCCACGTCCGCGAAGGCGGCCAGCGCCACCCGCGCCAGCAGCGGCTTCGGCGTCAGCTTGACGGTGATCTCGGTGATGACCGCGAGCAGGCCCTCGCTGCCGTTGATGAGCGCCAGCAGATCGTAGCCCGCGCTGTCGAGCGCATCGCCGCCGAACTCTACCACGTCGCCGGTGATCAGCACGCCACGCACGCGGCGCACGTTGTGCACCGTCAATCCGTACTTGAGGCAATGCACGCCGCCGGCATTCTCGGCCACGTTGCCGCCGATCGAACACGCGATCTGCGACGACGGATCAGGCGCGTAGTACAGGCCGTAGGCGGCAGCCGCTTCGGAAATCGCAAGATTGCGCACCCCGGGTTGCACGACCGCGGTGCGCGCCAAGGCGTCGATGGCAATGATGCGGCGGAACTTGGCCAGCGACAGCACGATGCCGTTGCGATCAGGCGTCGACCCGCCGGACAGGCTGGTGCCTGCGCCCCGCGCCACGATCGGCAGCCGCGCGACATGGCACGCCTTGAG
>JANNNM010000458.1:0-3113 GCA_031398535.1 Betaproteobacteria bacterium
TGCGGCCCCGTGCGCAATTCACTTCAGCGCGGGCTATTGGATACCCCAGCCTCAAACATGCTGCACGGGACAAGTCCGGCTCTCGCAGACACCAGAAACTCTACCGCACAGGTCCGGGGGCAAGATACAAGCCTCGCCTACGGCTTCGGCGGCGGGGCGCCAGCCGCCAGCCACGCGCCGAGCGTGGCGCGTTCGGCGTCGGTCATGTTGGTCAGGTTGCCGATCGGCATCGCCTTCGTCAGCACCGCCTGCTCCTTGATCTTCTGCGCGCCGGCCACGATCTGCGCGGGCGTTTCAATCACGAAGCCCTTCGGCGCAACGAGGAAGCCTGCCTGCGTGGGCTTGTCGGCATGGCAGGTGCTGCAGCGTTCGGCGACGATCCGCTGCACATCGGCGAACGTGTAGCCCGCGGCCTTCGGCGCGACCGGCGCGATCACGATCGCCAGCGCGAGCGTGCCGACCGCGGCCACTGCCGGAATGGCCCACACCGTGCGCCCCTTGTGCCGCAGATTGAAGAAGTGCCGCACCAGCGCGGCCAGCAACAGGATGGCGATCAGCACCAGCCATGCATGCTGGTGCCCGAACGTGTGCGGGTAGTGGTTGCTGATCATGATGAACAGCACCGGCAGCGTGAAGTAGTTGTTGTGGACGCTGCGCTGCTTCCCCCACTGGCCGTAGATGGGGTCGGGCGCTTCGTTGCGTTCCTTCGCTTCCACCAGCTTGCGCTGTGAGGGCATGATCACAAAGAACACGTTCCACGCCATGATCGTGCCCATCATCGCGCCGACCTGCAGGAACATCGCGCGGCCGCTGAAGAGATGGGACACGCCCCACGCAGTAACGGCGAGGAACAGCACCATCACCACCGCGATGACCCTCTCGTGGTTGAGCCCGGCGCGCTTGCACAGCTGGTCGTAGAAGTGCCAGCCACCAATCATCAGCGCCAGCGAGATCGCGATGGCCTGCCACGGCTGCAGGTCGGCGACGGTGCGGTCGATCATGTAGATGTCGGCATGCGCGTAGTACATGACGATGAAGAGCGCGAAACCGCTCATCCATGTCCAGTACGCTTCCCACTTGAACCAGTGCAGCGGCTCCGGCAGCTGCGCCGGCGCCACGCGGAACTTCTGCACGTGATAGAAGCCCCCGCCGTGGATGGCCCACAGCTCGCCGCCGATGCCGTCGTCCTTGTCCTGCTGGCGCTTCGGCGGCAGCAAGCTGTTGTCGAGCATGACGAAGTAGAACGACGAACCGATCCAGGCGATGCCGGTGATGAGATGCACCCAGCGGATCAGCAGCTGTACCCATTCCAGCGCATAGGCTTCCATGGCGGGGACCCGCTAGCTGCCGCGATACGTGGACCAGCTCCACGGCGAGACCAGCAGCGGGACGTGATAGTGCGCATTGCCGTCGGCCACGCCGAAATCGAGCACCACCTCGTCCACGAACGGCGGATCCGGCAGCGTGGCGCCCGTGGTCGCGAAATACTCGCCCGCTGCGAAGACCAGGCGGTAGCGACCGGCGGAGAATGCAGCGCCTTCCAGCAAGGGTTCGTCGCAGCGCCCGTCGGCGTTGGTCAGTGCGTCCTTGACCAGCGCATAGCGCTCGCCCAGGTTGCGGTACAGCGTGATCCGGATGCCTGCGCCCGGACGGCCATGGGCGGTGTCGAGCACGTGCGTGGTCAGGCGTCCCATCGGGGGTTCTCCGGTACTGCATTGGCTGGCGAGCCTCTATTGTATAAAGGAAGCTGCGATTCCAGCGAGCCCGACCCGATGACCGACGCCCGTTCACCCTTCGAACCCGGCTATCCGCGCGACCTGGCGGGCCACGGGGCCACGCCGCCGCATCCGCGCTGGCCCGGTGGCGCGCGCATTGCCCTGCAGTTCGTCCTCAACTACGAGGAAGGCGCGGAAAACAACGTGCTGCATGGCGATCCGGCGTCGGAAGCGTTCCTGTCCGAGATCATCGGTGCACAGGCGTTTCCCGCGCGCCACATGTCGATGGAGTCACTCTACGAATACGGTTCGCGTGCCGGGGTGTGGCGAATCCTGCGCCTGTTTCGCGAGCGCGCGATGCCGCTCACGGTCTTCGGCGTGGCCATGGCCCTGGCGCGCAACCCGGCCGTCGTCGACGCGTTCATAGCCGACGGCCACGAGATCGCGAGCCACGGCTGGCGCTGGATCTCCTACCAGACCATCGACGAGGACGTCGAGCGCGCGCACATGGCGCTGGCGGTGGAAACGATCACGCGGCTCACCGGCCGGCCGCCTGACGGCTGGTACACCGGCCGCGACAGTCCCAACACGCGCCGTCTTGTGGTCGAACAGGGCAGCTTCACGTATTCCGCGGATGACTATTCTGATGACCTGCCGTGGTACGCGCCGGTGCGCACACCGCACGGCATGGCGCCGCTGCTGATCGTGCCCTATACCCTCGACACCAACGACATGCGCTTCGCCGCGCCGCAGGGCTTCAACAGTGGCGAGCAGTTCTTCGCGTACCTGAAGGACGCCTTCGACGTGCTGTACGCCGAAGGCGATCCGCGCGGGCTCGATGCGCCGAAGATGCTGTCGGTGGGGCTGCATTGCCGCATCGTCGGCCGGCCGGCACGCGCCGCTGCGCTGGCGCGCTTCCTCGACTACGTGCAGCAGCACCAGGATGTGTGGGTGACGCGCCGGATCGACATCGCGAACCATTGGCTGGCCACGCATCCGTTCAAGGGCGGCGCGACCTGACGCGGTGTCGCACCATCGTGGCGCGCGCCTCTACTTGCCGAAGAGGCGACCCACGGCCTTGCCGACATCTTCCAGCGGATTCGCCGCGGTACCGGCCTTCGCCGACGTGTTGACGGGCGCTGGCGCCGATTTCTGACCCGCGGCGATCTGGCATGCGGTAGCACCGCCATCGGCCACCTTCGCCCACAGCACCTGGCCGAGCGCCGACAGGCCGCCCGTGCCCACCGCCGCGCCGACGCTGGCAATCGCCGCGATCGATGCCTTGGCATCCACTTTCACCTCCGGCGCGCGGATCGGGCCGGCGAAGCGGACCAGCTCCGCGAGGTTGGGGATCTCGACCGGAATGCCGCTGTTGACCTTGGGCTGGAGCGCGAAGTC
>JANNNM010000526.1:0-2092 GCA_031398535.1 Betaproteobacteria bacterium
CACGACGAACAGTACAAGCAGCACCACCACCACGAATGACCCCATCGCGCCTTCGGTTAGAATTGTGAAGACGCAACACCTCCTGCCGCACCACAGCGCGAAATCCACGCAACAACACTTCCAGGAATTTCATGCCGACGATGACTTACCGGCGCTTGGGCCGCTCAGGCCTCAAGGTCAGCGCCCTCTCCTTCGGCTCGTGGGTCACCTAAGGCAACCAGCTCGGCAACGACCTCGCCCGCGAGTGCATGGCCGCCGCCTATGACGGCGGCGTCAACTTCTTCGACAACGCCGAGGTCTATGCCAAGGGCGAGTCCGAGACGATCATGGGCGTCGCGCTGAAGAAGCTCAACTGGCGACGCGCGTCGTACATCGTATCGACCAAGTTCTACTGGGGCCTGCACGACGGCCCCAACGAAAAGAACACGCTCAACCGCAAGTACCTGATGCAGGCCATCGATGGTTCGCTGGCGCGGTTGGACTTGGACTACGTCGACCTCGTGTTCTGCCACCGCCCCGATGCCGAGACGCCGCTCGAGGAAACTGTCCACGCGATGTCCGACATGATCACGGCCGGCAAGGCGCTCTACTGGGGCACGTCCGAGTGGAGCGCCGCCGAGATCGCCGCCGCGTGGCACATCGCCGACAAGCATCACCTGCACAAGCCCGTGATGGAACAGCCGCAGTACAACATGCTGCACCGCGACCGCGTCGAACGCGAGTATGCGCGGCTCTACACCGACCTCGGCATCGGTACCACCATCTGGAGCCCGCTGTCCTCCGGCGTGCTCACCGGCAAGTACAACGACGGCATTCCGCCGGATTCGCGCGGCACGCTGAAGGGCTTCGAATGGCTGGCCGAACGCCTGACGCAACCGCACCAGATCGCAACCGTGCGCAAGCTCGCGCCGATCGCCAAGGACCTCGACTGCACGATGGCGCAGATGGCGCTGGCCTGGTGTCTCAAGAACCCGCATGTATCCACCGTGATCACCGGCGCCAGCCGCGTCGCGCAGGTGCACGAGAACCTGGGCGCGCTCGATGTCGTGCCGAAGCTCGATGCCGCCGTGATGGCACGCATCGCGGCCGTGCTGGCCGAATGACGGTGCAAGGAGAAGCCGCCCCATGTCCGCCCCCGTTGCCCTGATCACCGCCGCCAGCAAAGGCATGGGCGCCGCCTGCGCGCGCGAACTCGCGCGCCGCGGCTACCGCGTGTCGCTGCTGGCGCGCTCCGCCGACGTCGAAACGCTGGCCCGCGAGCTGAAGGGCGGCGCCACGCGCGGCAGCGTGGACTCGGCCGACGACCTCGAACGCTTCGTCAGCGAAACGCTGGCCGCCTACGGCCGCATCGATGCCGTCGTCAACAACACCGGCAATCCGCCCAAGGGTCCGCTGCTGGAACTGAGCGACGCCGATTGGCACACCGGCCTCGACATGCTGCTGCTCAACACCGTGCGTGTGGCGCGACTCGTGACACCGGCGATGCGCGCGCAGGGGGGCGGCGCGTTCGTCAACATCTCGACGTTCGCCGCCTTCGAGCCCGACGCGCGCTTTCCCATCTCCTGCGCGTTGCGCGCCGCGCTGGGCAGCTTCTGCAAGCTCTACGCCGACCAGGAAGCCCCGCACGGCATCCGGATGAACAACCTGCTGCCCGGCTTCATCGACACGCGGCCCGTCAACGAGGCCATCCGTGCGACGATCCCGGCCGGCCGCTACGGCCGCGCCGAGGAAGTCGCCAGCTCCGTCGCGTTCCTGCTGTCCGCCGACGCCGGCTACATTACCGGGCAGAACCTGCGTGTCGACGGCGGTCTCACCCGCTCCGTGTGATTGGGGGACAATTTGATCCATGCGCACCCGACGCCGATTGTTGCCGCTGCTGTTGCTGACGGTGGCTCCTGCCGCGATGGCCGCCCTCTTCGGTAGCCTCTTCGCCGGCACGATGCCCGCGGACCTGGGGGTCCGTGACGGCCGCCTGAAGGCATGCCCCGGCAAGCCCAATTGCGTCAGCAGCCAGGCCACCGATCCCGAGCATGCGATTGCGCCGCTGCCCTTCACTGGCGATCCCGCGGCGGCCATGAAGACATTGGCCGCC
>JANNNM010000544.1:0-5605 GCA_031398535.1 Betaproteobacteria bacterium
GGAATTCAACGGGCCCCACACGATCCCTATGCACGTTCTGCAGCGGTTGCAGGAGCGGATTGTGAAGTGCATTCGAATCGGCAGGGCAGGGCAAGTTCGCGCAGCCGGACGACGAGGTCATCGCGTCGGCGCGTGACTGCCAGGCGCCGCTGGTCGCGGGTATCGATGACCGCGTGCTGCCCGTGTTCTCGTCGGGGCAGTGGGCAGGTACCGTCCCCGCCACGTGGGCTGCGATGGGCAACGACGACCTGCTGTTCATGGCGGGCGGAGGCATCCTCGCGCATCCGGGCGGCCCGGCCGCAGGCGTGGCCAGCCTGCGCCAGGCATGGTCCGCCACGCGTGCCGGCACGCCGCTCGAAGCCCATGCGGCGAATGCGCCCGAGTTGGCGCAGGCGCTGGCGTTCTTCGGACGCAAGCCGACCTGATCCCCAGCACGTCGCCACGCCCGATGACGACCGATCACACGCCGGCGCCGCAGGCGCATGGCGCCAGGACAACGCCCTTCCTCGGCTGGTATGGCGACGACTTCACCGGCGCCACCGATACCCTGTCGGCCCTGGCCTTTGCACACTGGCGCGGGCTGCTGTTTCTCGGCGTGCCCACGGCGTCGCAGTTGTCCGCAGCCGGTCCGCTCGACGCCGTCGGCATCGCCGGCGCGGCGCGCTCGATGGATCCCGCCGCGATGCAGGCCGAACTGGAACCGGTGGGGCGCTTCTTTGCGCAACTGTGCGTGCCGGTGCTGCATTACAAGGTGTGTTCCACCTTTGACAGCGCGCCGGGCGTGGGCAGCATCGGTGTCGCGGTGCGCGCATTGCGCGCGCACGTCGCCAGCGCCTTCGTGCCGATCGTCGGCGGGCAGCCGAACATCGGCCGCTACTGCGCATTCAGCAATCTCTTCGCGGCGGCCGGCATTGCAGGCGCGGTCCATCGGATTGATCGCCATCCGACGATGAGTCGGCATCCGGTCACGCCGATGGGCGAGGGCGACCTTCGCCGCCATCTTGCCGCGCAAGGGCTGGCGGACATCGCGGCCTTTCACTACCCGCTCTATGATCGCGATGCCGCGACACAGGATGCCGCGCTCGAGGCCATGCTGGCGGGCGCGACCGCAGGCAACGGCGGTGCGATCGCGCCTGTCCTGTTCGATGTCGTGCGAGCCGCGGACCTGCGGCCATTGGGCCGGCTGCTGTGGGAGCGCGCGCAGCGGCAACGGCTGTTGGCCGTAGGTGGCAGCTCGGTCGTGCAAGCGCTCGCCGCATGGCTTGCTTCGACCGGCGAGGGCACGCCCTTCGCGCCGCCGCGCATGACCGCCGCCGAAGGACCGGTCTTCGTTCTCTCGGGGAGCATGTCCCCGGTGACGGCACGGCAGGTGGGCGCGGCCAGTGCCTACGAGCGGATAGCGATTGATGTCGCGCGGCTGCTGGTGCAACCGGATGGTGCCGGCACGATCGTCGGGCAGGTCATCGCGTCACTGCGCGCCGGGCGCAACGTGCTTGTCCATACGCAATCGTCGACCGGCGCCGATACGGACACGAAGCATGCAGCGCAAGTGGCGCAGGTCACCGCGCGGCTGGTGGCCGAGGTCGTCCGGCAGATGGAGGCCTGTACGCCGCTGCGGCGGGTCGGCATTGCTGGCGGCGACACGTCGAGCCACGTGGCGCAGGCATTGGGCCTGTGGGGCCTGGGCTACCGGACCACGCTGGCACCCGGTGTCACGCTGAGTGTTGCGCACAGCGCGAGTCCAGCGCGCCACGGCATGGAACTGATGTTCAAGGGCGGCCAGATGGGCGAGGACGATCTCTTCAATCGCCTGGTGCAAGGCGACTGAATCGCGTCAGCGCGGCGTTCGCTCCGCCACTGCGTAGACGTCGACCGACGCCGCCTTGCCCTTGAGCGGCACGGGGCCCAGTGCATCGATGGCAATGCGATCCCCGATCACCGCGCGCGTCACGCTGTCGACGAGGATCGTGCGCTGCGCCACCTTGGTATGGGCTTCAAGGCGCGCCGCGATGTTTACGGTGTCGCCGATGCATGTATAGGCCGCGCGATCGTTGGTGCCGGTGTAGCCCGCGACCATCTCACCGGACGCAATGCCGATGCCGATGCGGATCACGGGCTTGCCGAGCGCGACACGCTCATGGTTGAAGAGCTCGACCAGTTCCACCATTTCCTGCGCGGCGTCGACGCCGGCGGCGGCATGGTCGGGCAGGGGCACGGGGGCGCCGAACACCGCCATCAGGCCGTCGCCCATCATCATCGTGACGATGCCGCCATGGCTGCCGATGGCATCGAACATCAGCGCGTACCACGTGTTGAGGAGTTCGATGGTCTCCTCGGGCGACTGCGATTCGGCCAGCGACGTGAAGTCGCGCAGGTCGCAGAACAGCACGGTGGCCATGACGCGCTTGCCGCCCAGCGTGAAGCCCGAATCCTGCAGGTCCTGCGCCACCTCCGGCGTGGCGAAGCGTCGCACCATCTCCTTCTGCTGGTCGCGTAGCCGCTTCTTCTCGAGGCTGGCGCCGATCCGCGCCTTCAGCAGCACCGGGTTGACCGGTTTGCCGAGGTAGTCCTCCGCGCCGAGCTCGATGCAGCGGACCATGTTGGCCACGCCCTCCAGCGTGGACGTGACGATCACCGGGGTGTCGCGCAACTGCAGGTCGCCTGCAAGCTGCTCCAGCACCTGGAAACCGTCGAGCTCCGGCATCTCGATGTCGAGCAGCATCAGGTCGAAGCCGCCCGTGCGCAGCATCTCCAATGCAATCCGGCCATTCTCGGCGGAAGCCACCTTGTGGCCCTGCAGCTCCAGGCTGCGCGTCAACAGCAGCCGGTTGACCTTGTTGTCATCGACGACCAGCAGCCGGCCGGCAATGCTGCGCAAGTCACGCATGGCGCAGGGCGGCGAGCGCCGCGGCGACGCGCGCGTATTCGGCCTCCAGATCATCGAGCGCCCGGGTGCCTTGCTGCTGCACGCTCGACAGGCCGCCCAGTTCCAGCGTCCGGGCCTGCGCGCCCAGTGCCAGCGCCCCGAAGGTGTTGCAGTTGGACTTGAGCGAATGCGCGGCGCGGCGGAACGTGTCGGCGTCGTTGGCGCCGAGTGCGGTGCGCATGTCGTTCAGCATAAGGGGCGCTTCCTCAAGGAAGGTGCCAACAAGTTCGTTGGCGAATTCGGCGCCGGTGGTGGCCTTCAGTTCCTCGAAGGTCGGCATGTCGATCGGCGCTGCACTCATGTCCTGTCCTTCCTGGCGGAGACGTTGTTCAGGGCCTCGACCAGCCGCTCCACCCGGATCGGCTTGGTCATGTAGTCGTCCATCCCGACCGCTAGGCAGGCTTCGCGGTCACCGGCCATTGCGTTGGCCGTCATGGCCACGATGCGCGGACGCTGGCCCGGTTGCCAGCGGCTTGTGATCTGCCGCGAGGCTTCGAGGCCATCCATCTCCGGCATCTGCACGTCCATCAGAACCACGTCGTAGGCCTGCCGCTCCACGGATTCGATGGCCTCGAGGCCATTCGACGCGAGGTCCGCGCGGTAACCCATCTGCTGCAGCAGCCGCAGGGCGAGCTTCTGGTTCACGACATTGTCCTCGGCCAGCAGGATGCGCAGCGGATGGCGCGTGGCCATTTCGGGGTCGAGGTGCGACTTGCCGGGGGCGGGCGCGGCCCTGGGCACAACGTCGCGCGCCAGCAGCCCCACCAGCGTATCGAAGAGATGCGACTGCCGCATCGGCTTCGCGAGGTATGCGCTGAAGAGTCCTTCATCGTCGCCCGCTTCACGCCGGCCGAGCGAACTGAACAGGACCATCTGCAGCTTGTCGTGCGCCGCGCGGATCTGCCGCGCCAGCGTCAACCCATCCATCTCCGGCATGTGCATGTCGAGAATTGCAAGATCGAAGCTTTCCCCCGTGTCGAGCCAGCGCAACGCTTCCAGCGGTGATTCCGTGGCGCGGGAGGTCATGCCCCATTTGGCGGTTTGCAATGTCAGCACGCGCCGATTGGTGGCGTTGTCGTCGACGATCAGCAGGTGCTTGCCCGAAAGCTCGGGCTGTTCGCCGATGAAATCGCGCTGCCGCGTGGGCGAGGCATTCGCGACGGGCGCCGCCACCGTGAACATGAACGTGGACCCCTTGCCGGTGCCCTCGCTTTGCGCCCACATGCGGCCGCCCATCAGTTCGGCGAGGCGCCGGCTGATGGCCAGGCCAAGTCCCGTGCCACCGTACTTGCGCGTCGTCGATGAATCCGCCTGCGAGAACGACTGGAAGAGCCGCGTCATGCCCTCGTCGGTGATGCCAATGCCGGTGTCGCGCACCGAGAAGGTCAACTCGACGCGATTGGCCGGTTGCGGCGCGGCCGTGACTGTCAGCACAACTTCGCCGGCCTCGGTGAACTTCACCGCATTCGACAGCAGGTTGAGGATGATCTGCCGCAGGCGGGTCACGTCGCCGACGATGGCGGGTGGGACGTCGCCTTCGAACACGTAGGCGGTATCGAGGTGCTTCTCCACCGCGCGCGCAGTGACAAGGTCCAATGCCGACTCGACGCATTCGCGCAGATCGAAGGCCTGCATCTCGATGTCCATCCGGCCGGCCTCGATCTTCGAGAAGTCGAGGATGTCGTTGATGATGGTGAGGAGGGCATCGCCGGAGTCGCGGATCGTGTTGACGTAGTCGGCCTGCTCTTCGTCAAGGGTGGTGTCGAGCAGCAGGCCGCTCATGCCGATCACCGCGTTCATCGGCGTACGGATCTCGTGGCTCATTGTGGCCAGGAACGAGCTCTTGGCCTCGTTCGCATCCTCGGCGGCAGCGCGCGCCTGTTTGGTTTCGTTGAACAGTCGTGCGTTTTCGATCGCAATCACCGCTTGATCGGCGAACGATTGGGCCAGCGCGATTTCCTTGGCGTTGAAACCGCCTACCGTCGCGCGTACCAACACCAGCACGCCGAGGCAATCTCCGTCGCGCAGCAGCGGCAGGTGCAGCGAAGACTTGACGCGAGCCAGTCGCGGGATTTGCCCGTATAGCGCTGGAATGTCTTCCTGTGACCAGTCACGAAGGTGCAATGGCTGCCCTGTCATGATGACGCGACCCGTCAGGCTCGCCTCATCCGCAATGGAAACCCGTTTCGGACCATGGGTATCTTCGAGGTGCCCGTTCGCGGCATTGGCCACGGGATAGAAATGCGTGGCGTCGTTGCGTAATAGACCGACGGCTTCGGTGGCGATCAGGCGGCTGGCGGTGCAGACGATGGCGTCGAACACCGGCTGCACATCGGTCTGGGAACTGCTGATCACTCGCAATACGTCTGCCGAGGCGGACTGGCTCGCCAGCGCCTCCTGCGTCTCGTTGAAGAGCTTTGCATTCTGGATGGCGATAGCGGCCTGATTCGCAAAAGTGGCCAGCAGCGCTTCGTCCTTCTCGTTGAATGGACGCGGAGGCTGGCGCAATACGCAGATCGCCCCAATTCCCCGCCCTTTCCAGAGCAAAGGGTTGTAGATCGCCGCAAAGTTGCCATAGTTCTTGATGTATTCGCGTTGCAACTCGGGCAGGCCAGGCGCCGCCGCCGCATCGTCCATGCGGATCGGTCGCCCTTCGCGAATCGCCCGGCCCGTGAAGGT
>JANNNM010000612.1:0-1962 GCA_031398535.1 Betaproteobacteria bacterium
CGTGCGACGAGACACCGTCGCTGATGCCGTTCCCCATCTACTACGCGCATCGGCTCGTGCAGCGGCAAAGCGAAGTGCGCCGCGATGGCCGCCTGCCGTTCCTGCGCCCCGATGCAAAATCGCAAGTCACCGTCCGCTATGAAGGCGGCAAGCCGGTGGCGGTCGAGACCGTCGTGCTGTCCACACAGAACGACCCGTCGATGAACGACGCGCAGGACAAGCTGGCCGAAGCCGTCATCGAGGAAATCATCAAGCCGGTGTTTCCCGCCGCGATGATCGCCAACGCGCGTTTCCTGGTAAATCCCACCGGTCGTTTTGAAATCGGCGGCCCGCACGGCGACGCCGGCGTCACCGGCCGCAAGATCATCGTCGACACGTATGGCGGCGCCGCGCCGCACGGTGGCGGCGCGTTCTCGGGCAAGGATCCGTCGAAGGTCGACCGCTCCGCCGCGTATGCCGCGCGCTATGTCGCCAAGAATGTCGTCGCGGCCGGGCTGGCGCGGCAATGTCAGGTGCAGGTGGCCTACGCGATCGGCGTGGCGCAGCCGATGAACGTCACCGTCTACACCGAAGGCACCGGCGTCATCCCCGACGAGAAGATCGCCGAACTCGTCATCGCCAACTTCGACCTGCGGCCGAAGGGCATCATCCGCATGCTCGACCTGTTGCGCCCCATTTACCTCAAGACCGCCGCCTACGGCCATTTCGGCCGCGACGAGCCCGAGTTCACGTGGGAAAACACCGATCGCGCCGCGGCCCTGCGCGCGGCGGCGGGGTTCTAGGAGGCGCGATGCGATCCGCTTTCAGGCAGACGCTCTACCGCAGCGCGCCGCTGGCGCTGGCAGTCGCCCTGGCCGCATGCACCACGGCGCCCCCGGTGCCGCCCGCGGTCCAGATGGGCGAGCTCGACAATGCCGCCGACGGCACCGTCATCGCGATCAAGCGCGGCGGGGAACTGAAGCTGCTGCTCGACGCCAACATCACCACCGGCTACCAATGGCAGGGTCCGGCCGCCGTCGCGCCCGTGCTTTCGCCCATCGGCAATCCCATCTACATCGGCAAGGGCAACGATCCGCGCAACACGGGCTCGGGTGGCGTCAACATCTTCCGCTTCAAGGCCGAGCAGCCGGGTACCACCACGCTGCAGTTCGACTACAAGCGCGCCTGGGAGGCGAACGTGGCAGCGGTCAAGACCGTGCGCTACACGGTCGTCGTCGCGCCTTGACGCCTTTCGCGCGATCGCGCATCGTGCAGGATCAACGCAGTGAAGGATTGAACGACATGAGCATCCGTACCGATTTCAGCTTCCGGCACACGCTTCTCGCCGCTGGAGCGCTTGCCCTGCTGGCGGGCTGCGCCACGCTCGAGCGCGAAGGGGTGCTGGCCCCCGTCGATGGCGGCGCGGTGGTCGTCCGCAACGGCGCCCCGATGGTCGTCAGCCTGCCGCCCGAACCGGGCGCCGGGTTCGGCTGGATCCTGAAGTCGACGGGTCCCGGCCTGGCCTTCATCGGCGGCCCGGATGTCACCGTCAACCCGAAGCCCCCGTCGATCATGGGCGTGGCCGAGACCACCACGTTCCGGTTCCGCGCCAAGGCGCCGGGCACGACGGTCGTCGAGTTTGCCTACGTGGCCCCACCGGGGCAGTCGGTCGCCACCGAGCGCACCGTGCGCTACGACGTCACCGTCACCCCGGAAGGCTTCTTCGGCATCCTCTGAACCGCTGGCCCGGCCCCATAGTGGCGGCCTGCGCCAAGTTCATGTAAAATCGATGGTTTTCGCGGGTCGCTGGCGCTTTTCCGCCTGTCCGCGCGACCCACCAGACAAGGATTCATCATGGCCGAACGTTCCCGCACCCGCCGCAACACGCTCGAGCGTCGTTGCCTGCCCAAGACCTTCAAGCGCATGTTCGTCGGCGCGCCGAAGGGCATCTTCAAGATGCTGGAAAAAATCAAGAAGATGTAA
>JANNNM010000656.1:0-8608 GCA_031398535.1 Betaproteobacteria bacterium
CCTTGCCGTACTTCTGGACGGTATACTCAATCATCTCCGCCCGGCGGTCGTCCGGGTAGTCCAGGTCAATGTCGGGCATGGAGATGCGGTCAGGATTGAGGAAGCGCTCGAAGATCAGCGAGTAGCGCAGCGGATCGAGATCGGTGATGCGCAGCGAGTAGGCGACGAGCGAACCGGCGCCGGAACCGCGGCCCGGACCCACCGGCACGCCATTCTCGCGTGCCCAGTTGATGAAGTCGGCCACGATCAGGAAGTAGCCGGCAAAGCCCATCTGCACGATCGTCGCGGTCTCGTAGTCGAGCCGTTTGGTGTATTCGATGCGCCTGGCGTCGCGCGTGGCGACATCCGGGTAGAGCTGCGCCAGCCGGTACTCGAGGCCCGCCGCCGCTTCGTGGCGCAGGTGCTCATCGATCGTCACGCCTTCGGGCGTGGGGAATTCCGGCAGGTGGTTGTCGCCGAGCTTGATCGTCAGGTTGCACCGCTGCGCGATGGCAACGGAATTGGCCAGCGCCTCCGGCAGGTCGGCGAAGCGCTCCGCCATCTGCGCCTGCGTCGTAAAGTACTGCTCCGCCGTGAAGCGCCGCGGACGCCGGGTGTCGGCGAGGACGTGGCCCTCGGCGATGCATACGCGCGCATCGTGCGCGCGGAAATCCTCGGCGGCCAGGAACTGCACCGGATGCGTGGCGACGATGGGCAGCGCCATCCGTTGCGCCAGCGCCACGGTACTGGCGACCAGGGCTTCATCCTCGGCGTGTCCCGCGCGCTGCACTTCGAGGTAGTAGCGCTGCGGGAACGCGGTGGCCCACGCCTTGGCCGCGCGCTCGGCGGCCGCGTCATCGCCCTGTACCAGCGCGGCGCCGACATTGCCGTGCGCGCCGCCGGACAGCACGATCAGGCCCTCCGTGCCTTCGGCAA
Source organism: Betaproteobacteria bacterium (assembly GCA_031398535.1). Taxonomy (GTDB): domain Bacteria; phylum Pseudomonadota; class Gammaproteobacteria; order Burkholderiales; family Casimicrobiaceae; genus VBCG01. The sequence continues at coordinate 916 of JANNNM010000656.1, forward strand.
ACCAGCTTGACAGCAGCTCGGCGCGGCCGCGATGCTGGTTGGTGCGGTAGGCGCGCGACAGCCATTCGCAGAGCCGCAGGTAGCCGCCGCGGTCGGCCGCCAGCAGCAGCGCGCGATGCGGGGCTTCCCGTTCACGTTCATTCGTGATGGAGACATCGCAGCCGGCGATGGGCTTGATGCCGGCCGCGCGCGCAGCCTTGTAGAACTTGATCAGGCCGAACGCATTGCCGAGGTCGGTGATGGCCAGCGCGGGCATGTTGTCGCGCGCGGCCGCAGCGACCGCCGCGTCGATGCGCAGCGTGCTGTCGACGATCGAGAACTCGCTGTGCAGCCGAAGGTGAACGTAGGTTGGTGCGGTCATTGGACTGCTTTCGCCAGCATGGGCGTGCGTCAGCGAATGCTAGAATTCTACTCTGTTCGCCTGGCGCCGATGTTCCCTCCGGGACGCGCGCCGTCCATCGCCCGTGACGCTTCCCGCCATCCGACTTCGTGCCTGCCTGCTGGTGCCGGCGCTCGCGGTGCTGGGGGCATGCGCCACGGTGTCGGCGCCGCCCGGTGGCCCCGGCGCGTCGCCGCCTGCGCCCACCACACCGCTACCCACGACGCCCGCGCCCTACGTCGAACCGCCGCCGCCGCCGGTGAACCTGCAGGGTTTCCCGCCCACCTATAGACTGGGTTTCGGCGACGGCTGTTCCACGGCGCGGGGCACCGACAAGCGCGACGCGGTGCGCTTCGGCAACGACGGCAATTATCGTACAGGCTGGAACGACGGCCTGGCGCAATGCAAGAAGCGCTGATCGCGTCGCCGTGACCGCCGTGCCGCCTGCAGCGAGCCCGCATGCCCCGTCGCAATCGCGTTACCTCGACGTGCGGGGCCTGCAGTATCACGTGCGCACGTGGGGTGATCCGAAAGCGCCCATGTTGTTCCTGCTGCACGGGTGGATGGATGTGTCGGCGTCGTTCCAGTTCCTGGTCGATGCATTGCAGGGGCGATGGCATGTGCTGGCGCCGGATTGGCGCGGCTTCGGCCTCACGGCTACGCCGCAGGACGGCTACTGGTTCCAGGATTATGTCGGCGATCTCGATGCGCTGACGCGCGCGCTGTCGCCGGATGCGCCGGTGTGCATCGCCGGGCACAGCCTTGGCGCTAATGTCGCGATGGTCTACGCCGGGGCGCGGCCCGCGCGCGTGGCCCGCATTGCCGCGCTGGACGGCTTCGGCGTGCCGGAGGAAACGCCGGACCGCGCGCCGGCCAAGCTCGGCCGCTGGCTCGAAGCGCTGGCGCATCCGCCTGGGTTTGCCGGCTATCGCAACCTCGACGCGGTGGCCGACCGGTTGTGCAAGAACAACCCGCGGCTGGCGCGCGACCGTGCGCTCTTCATCGCCGCGCACTGGGCGAGCGTCGCGCCCGATGGCACCGCCACGTTGCGCGCCGATCCGAAGCACAAGCTGCCCTTCCCGATCACCACCCGGATGGAAGACATGTACGCGCTGTGGCGCGCGATCGAGGCGCCCACGCTGTGGGTGGCGGCGGGGGAGTCGCACATTGCAGGATGGCTGGCGGGCGACCGCGATCCGGCACTGGAGGTGGCGCGCCGTTTCGCGCACCTGCGGCAGGGCCGGCTCGAAACGATCGCCGATGCGGGGCACATGCTGCACCACGACCAGCCCGTCGCGCTGGCGCGCCTGCTCGAGTCGTTCTTCGCGGCCTGATGGCAGGCGGCGCCGTCATCCGCTCCGCGCGCGGCGCCTATCTGGTGCTGGCGATCCTGACGCTCGTGTGGGGCGGCAACTGGATCGCGATGAAATTGGCGCTGGAGGCCGCGCATCCGGCCGTGCTCAACATGCAGCGCACGTGGATCGCAGTGCTGATCCTCTTTGCGGTGCTGGTGGGGCGGGGCGGCCCGCTATGGCCCGCGTCGTGGCTTGCGGTGATCGTGACCGGCCTCTTCCAGACGACGCTCAATTTCAGCGCCACGACGATGGCGCTGGCGGGCGGCGGTGCCGGGCGCACGTCGGTGCTGGTGTTCACGATGCCGTTCTGGACGCTCCTGCTGGCGGCCGTGTTCCTGCACGAGCGCGTGAAGGGCATGCAGTGGTTCGCCATCGGCTTCGCGGGGCTGGGCATGGTGCTGATCGTGGAGCCGTGGAACTGGCACGGCGACCTGCAGCCCAAGCTCTGGGCGGTGCTCTCGGGCTTGAGCTGGGCCGCGGGCTCGGTGTGCACGAAGTATTTCCAGCGCCTGCACAAGCTCGATCCGCTCAACTTCCTGGCGTGGCAGATGATGGTGGGCGTGCTGCCGTTGTCCCTGATCCCGCTGCTCTTCGAGTTCCAGGCGTCGCAGTGGAGCATCACGCATGCGCTGCTGATGTTCTACATCGGTGGCATCTCGACGGCGTTCGGCTTCCTGTTGTGGATTGCCGTGCTGCGCTACCTGCCCGCAGGCACGGCTTCGCTCAACATTTTTGCGATTCCCGTCATTTCGCTGGTGCTGTCGATGCTGATCTTCGGCGAACGGCTGACCATCAATGAATGGATCGGCATCGCCTGCATCGGCGCGGGTCTCGTGATCGTGTCATGGAACGCCTGGCGGGCCAGCCGCCAGGGCGATGCGACGCCACCCCCGCCCACGCCGCTCGAGGGTGGCTGACGCCGGCGTCGTTCAGTCGGCGGCGGCGCCGTGGGGCGGCGCGTGCTTCGGCATCGGCGCCAGTCGCGCATGCGGCACGCTGCGGGTGCAACCCAGCAATATTCCCGCGACGATCAGGTAACTCAGCGCCACCATGGGCGTCTGCGCGAAACCGATGGCTTCGCCGTGCATGAAGCCGAAGAACGTCAGCACCGCGCCGGCCAACGCAAACCCGGCCGCCTTGCGGAATGCGCCGTCGATGACGAAGGCCGCGATCGCGCCCAGCACCAGGCCGCCGAGGATGGCGCCGCCGCCCATGATCGCGAGGCCGTGGTAGAGCACGCCCACCTGCGCCAGCTTGTCGAGTCCGACGACGGCCGCGCTGGTCCCGGCGGCGCCCAGCGCGTTGTCGATCAGCAGCTTGCCCCATGCGGCGAGGTGTGGCGTCAGCGCCAGGATCACCGCCGGCGCATGCGCCTTCGGTGACTCCTGGAAGGCCTGCGCGCCGATCAGCATGCCGATATAGAGCAGGATCGGCGAGATGGCCACGACCGGGATCAGCGACGAGACCAGCGCCACGATGCCGAACCACGCCAGCACCAGCACGGTGATGCCGGTGGCGGCGGAATAGCCGAGCCGGCCGCCCATCGCCTTCCAGCCCGGGTGGCCGATGTAGACCGCGTTGATGAACGGATTGCCCATCAGGCAGCCGATCAGGCTGACCGCGCCATCGGCCGTCAGCACGCGCGTGGTGGGATAGCTGTCACCCGCCGCCGCGGCGCTCTCGACGTTGTCCATCGCCTCGACCAGGTCGTAGATGCCGAAGGGAATGGCGGTCACGAGGATGACGGCCAGGTACTCGAAGCCACCGAAGACATGATTGAACGCGGGCAGCGGCACCGAGAAGCCGAACTGCGAGAACGCCTGCGTGATGTTGCCGAAGCTCATCCCGCCCATCGGCACGCCGAACACCGTCGAGGTCCACGCGATGGCAGTGCCGACGGCAATGGCGATCAACCCGGCGGGAATGCCGCGCCAGTACCGCACGCCGCCGAACCAGCTGGCAAGGATGATCGCGAAGCACACGATGCCGATCACCGGCGTCATGAACATCTCCTCCGCCGGCCGCATCGAGATGAAGGCGATCGATACCCCAGCCAGCGTGCCCAGCAGCGCGGCGCGCGGCGTGATCCGGCGCACGATGGGCGCGATGAACGCGCCGCCCATCAGCACGAAGCTCTGGATGAACACCCAGACGAGCCCGGCTTCCCATGCCTTGACCGGGTCGCCCGTCTTGAGGCCGATGGGCAGCATGATCACGAAGACCACCACGAACATGTGCGGCACGCTGATGCCGGACGGCAGCGCGCACACATCGTTGCGACCGGTGCGCTGGGCGAGGCGATAAGCCAGCCACGCGTAGTAGAACGTGGACAGCGCCATCATCAACCCTGCGGCGGGAATGATCCGGCCGAACACGAGGTCGTCGGGCATCTTCAGCACGTAGCGCAGCAGCCCCGTCATCACCAGCAGGTTGACGAGGATGTTGGTGCCGAAGCCGAAGTACGCGTTCCAGTCGCCCGGCGTCCAGAGTGCGGGTCGTGTTGTTGTCGTCATGTCGTGTGCTCCCGTGGCAGCGGTGTCAGCGGCGAAGCGCCGCCAGCACCTGGCTTGAATCGGATACCCAGCCGAAAATGCCGCCCTGCGCCGCGATCATCCGCAGGCCCGTGGCGTGGAACTCGGGGAAGTACGACGCGCAGGCATCGGCCACGACGATGCAGCGGTAGCCGCGGTCGTTGCCTTCGCGCACCGTCGTGTGGACGCAGACTTCCGTCGTGACGCCGCCGACGAGCAGCGTGTCGATGCCGTGCAGGCGCAGGTGCGCGTCGAGACCGGTGGCGTAGAACGCGCCCTTGCCAGGCTTGTCGACGATGTACTCGCCGTCCGTCGGGGCAAGTTCGGGGATGATCGCGTGCCCCGGTTCGCCGCGGATCAGGATGCGCCCCATCGGTCCCGGCGCGCCGATGCGCACGCTGGGCGCGCCACGTTCGATCTTGGCGGGTGGCGCGTCGGAGAGGTCGGGCAGGTGGCCTTCGCGCGTGTGCACCACCGCCATCTGCTGCGCGCGAAACGTGTCGAGCAGTGCACGGCATGGTCCGACGGCGGCGGCCAGCAGCGACACGTCGTTGCCCAGCGATTCGCCGAAGCCGCCCGGTTCGAGAAAGTCGCGCTGCATGTCGATCAGCACCAGCGCGGCGGCCGCGCGGTCGATGGCGATCGATTCGGGCAGGGCATCGACGACGATGTTGCGCATCGGGTTCCACCGTCGGCGCGCGCGAGGCTCGTGCCTCGCCGGATCGCGCCGGATCTTCCAGTGGAATTGCAAGAAACAAACCACGTGCGCCGCGAACGCAGGGCTTTCGTGCCTGCCGTGGATTCAATGCGTTGGCGTTGGCGAGGTGTCATCCAGCGCCGCACGGACGCGCCATCGTTGTGCATGCGCGCCGATTGAGTGCGTCGGCGTGGCGGCATGCATGGGCCGCGGGGAAGTTCGCAAAGCTGGAACGTTCCCTGCTTGAGAACAGGGTCTCTCACCATGCAAGGAGTCACTGCGATGCTCGACAAGACCATGATGAAGTTCTCGCACAACAAGCCGGGCGATACTGATTTCAAAGAAGAAGGTTTGCGCGACTTCTTCATCTACCGCGACCTGGGCGTCGCCGAAGCCACCGCCGGCAAGGTGCTGGCGCAGCTCGTGCGCGCCAACAACGCACCGGAAAAAGGCACCGGCTGGCACACGCATGGTGCCGACTTCCACATCGTCTACATGCTGAAGGGCTGGGCGAAATTCATGTACGAGGACAAGGAGACGCTGGTGGAGGCGGGCGATTGCGTGCACCAGCGCCCCGGAATCGTGCACTACCTCTTCGACTACTCGCCTGACATGGAGTACCTCGAGGTCGTGGGACCGGCGGACTTTACGTCCACCGATGCCACGGGGCCCTGCGCCGTCCCGGCGCCTGCCGCCTGGACCTAGGCGGTTGTGCCGCGACTGCCGTCGCGATCAGAACTCCATGTCGAGCTCGTCGATTTCCTCGGGCTCGAGCTTCGCGGCGGCCGTCCACTCCTGCATTTCCGGCATGGCCAGGATCAGCGCGCCATAGGCGCCGCAGCGCTTGTCGACCTTGACGTCATAGCTGACGAAGCGTGTGATCACCGGCGCGTACATCGCATCGGCCATCGAGCGCGTCTTGCCGAAGAGAAACGGCCCGCCGTACTTCGTGAGGCATTCGCGCCAGATGGTGGTGACGCGTTCGATGTCCGCCTGTGCGCGCGCCCACACCTTGTGCTCCGGGAAGACGCGCTTCAGGTTCATCGGCAGCGCCGAGCGCAGGTTGGTGAAGCCCGAATGCATCTCGCCGCACACCGCGCGGCAATGCGCGCGCGCCGCGCGATCGGCCGGCAGCAGGCCGCTCTTCGGCTTGATTTCATGGAGATATTCGGCAATGGCCAGCGTATCCCACACCTTGATGCCGTCGTGCGTGAGGCATGGCACCAGGATCGACGGCGACAGCAGCAGGATCTCCTTGCGGGCGTCCGCGTCGTCGGGCGGGATGATCACTTCCTTGAAGTCGAGACCGGCAAAGCGCGCGAGCAGCCATCCTCGCAGCGACCACGATGAATAGTTCTTGCTGCTGATGGTCAGTGTTGCCTTTGCCACGATTGCGCCCCCCTTTGGGCGGCACGCACCGAAATGGTTCCGGATTGGAACAATGCGCACCGTGTAACCCGATGTTTGCAATCGACGTGCCAGTTCGTGTCGAACTGGCTCGCAAGTTGCATGAAGAAGGACAGGGAGCCCAATCACTCATGTTTGAACGACCATCGAATGGATTGATGTACCAGACCTACCAGGCGCAGTCGGACCTGATGTGGCCACTGCGCACGTTGGCGGAGTCCGCGCAACCGATGCTGGCGCGTGCCGCCGCCAAGCCGGACGAGGAAATGGCCTTGCGGAAGCTCTCGGCGGCGTGCGAGGTGTTCCTGCTGGCGTCGCTGACTCACGCGCGGCCGCCGTTCCGCCTGGAAAGCATTAGCGTGGGCGAGCGCGAGATCGTGGTGCACGAAGAGGTCGCGCACCGCACGCCCTTCGCCACGCTGCTCCACTTCCGCAAGGACGTGCCCGAGCCCGGGCCGCGCGTGCTGATCGTCGCACCGATGTCCGGCCACTTCGCGACGCTGCTGCGCGAGACGGCCCGCACGATGCTGGCCGACCACGATGTCTACATCACCGACTGGCACAACGCCCGCAACATCCCGGTGCTGGCCGGCAAGTTCGGTCTCGATGAATACACCGAGCACATCATGCAGTTCCTGGGTGTGATCGGCCCGGGCGCGCACCTGATGGCCATCTGCCAGCCGTGCGTGTCCGCGTTGAGCGCGGTGGCGCTGATGTCCGAGGACGATCATCCGGCGACACCCGCCAGCCTCACGCTGATGGCCGGCCCGATCGACTGCCGGATCTCGCCGACGGAGGTCAATCGCCTCGCCTCCGACAAGCCCATCGAATGGTTCGAGCGCAACCTGATCAGCGCGGTGCCGCTGCGCTATCCCGGCGCCATGCGGCGCGTGTATCCGGGTTTCCTGCAGCTGATGGCGTTCATGAGCATGAACCTCGACCGCCATCTCGACTCGTTCCGCGGCCTCTTCAACGACCTGGTGCAGGGCGAGACCGAGAAAGCCAGTGCGACGAAGTCGTTCTACGAGGAATACTTCGCCGTCTGCGACCTGCCGGCCGAGTTCTACCTCGAGACGGTGCGCCATGTGTTCCAGGAGTACGCGCTGCCTTTGGGCAAGCTCGAATGGCGCGGTCGCAAGGTCGACCCTGGCGCCATCCGCCGCACGATGCTGCTGACGATCGCAGGCGAGCGCGACGACATCTGCTCGCTCGGCCAGACGCTGGCCGCGCAGGACCTGTGCACGGGCCTGCGGCAGTTCATGCGCACGCACTACGTGCAGGCGGGGGCGGGGCACTACGGTGTCTTCAGCGGCCGGCGCTGGAA
>JANNNM010000698.1:0-3931 GCA_031398535.1 Betaproteobacteria bacterium
GCACGATGCCCGATCGCCGCGGCTCGCTCAACCTGGACGACGAGGGCAACCCGACGCAGCGCACCGTGCTGATCGAGGACGGTATCCTGAAGGGCTACCTGCAGGACCGGATGAACGCCGGCCTGATGCGCGTCACGCCCACCGGTAACGGCCGCCGCGAATCCTTCGCGCACATGCCGATGCCGCGGATGACCAACACGATCATGCTGGCCGGCACGCACGATCACGACGAGATCATCGCGTCGGTGAAGAACGGCCTCTATGCCGCCAACTTCGGCGGCGGCCAGGTCGACATCACCAGCGGCAAGTTCGTATTCTCGGCGGCCGAGGCGTGGATGATCGAGGACGGCAAGCTCACGTATCCGGTCAAGGGTGCCACGCTGATCGGCAACGGTCCCGACGCATTGACGCGCGTGTCGATGATCGGCAATGACCTGGCGCTCGATTCCGGCGTGGGGCACGTGCGGCAAGGACGGCCAGAGCGTGCCGGTCGGCGTCGGTCAGCCGACGCTGCGGATCGACGGCCTGACGGTCGGAGGCACGGCGTCGTAGATGGATAGCCGCCATCTGGCGATCGGCCTCGGCCTCGCGTTCTGTACGCTGGCGGCGGCCGCGCAGACCAGTGATGCGATGCTGGCGCCGCTGCTCAGCAAGGATCCCGAGCGGCCCATGCAGGTGCGCACTGAACGCGTCTATTCCGCAGCCCAGATCCAGATCCAGCCGCGCGAAGTGACGGGCACGCCGAAGGACCTGCCGCGCACCTCGCGCGACTTGAAGGTAGCGTCGTTCGTGCACCGGGGCGGGAGCGGCCCCGTGACGCTGGTGATTGACTATGCGGCATTCCTGGTCAACCCGTCCATTGCCGGTGAAGGCACCGTCAGCATCGGCATCGAGTGCCCCGAGACGCCGAATGGCTGCAGCTATCCGATCACCACGAGCGTTCTGCCGTTCCAGACCGCATTCATGGCGAAGCAGGAGGTCGAGACGCCCCGCGGGCAGCGAACCATCGTGGTCGGCCGCGACTCGCACTCGTACACGCTTCCGGCAGACGCGAAGGTGGACCTGCGCATCGCGCTGATGGAGCCCGTGAACCTCGAGCCGCTCGAATTGAAGGCGCGGCTCATCTACGGCGAGTACGACCGGCGCGCGCTTCCGGGGCAGACCACGAAGATTGCAGCGCTGTGGTTCGTCATCGGTGGCGCCATTGTATTTTTGCTTGCCGCGTTCTTCTGGCTGCGGCGTTCATGAGGATCCAGCGGCAATGATCGATCACACCGGCGTCAGTGTCAGGAATTTCGAAGCGAGCAAGGCTTTCTATGCGCAGGCGCTCGGCGCCATCGGGTACAGGCTGTTGATGGAGTTGACCGCGGAAGAAACGGGCAGCAGTGCGGTCGCGGGTTTCGGCGTGGCGCCGAAGCCTGATTTCTGGATCGCCAGCGGCAAGCCGAACGTGCCGCCGATCCACATCGCGTTCCGCGCGGCCAGCCGTGCGCAGGTCGATGCGTTCTACCAGGCCGCGATGGCGGCGGGCGGGCGCGACAACGGTCCGCCGGGCGTGCGGGCGCATTACCATCCGAGTTACTACGGTGCGTTTGTGCTGGACCCCGACGGTCACAACGTCGAGGCTGTTTGTCACGACCCCGCGTAGGGGCGGCGCCGCGTGGAAGCGGAATGGCTAGTGCAGCGGCCCGCTGGGTGCGGGCATCACGACGGCGGTGACCGGCGACGCGTGATGACACAGCATCCGCCAGCCTGACGGCGTGCGGAGGAAGATGTTGGTGGCGGCCGCCGCGCCGCGCGCGGTGCCGTCGGCGCTGGAAACATGTTCGATGGCGGACTGCATGGCAAGGCCCACGGTCTCCATCATCACCACGTGCTCGAGGCGGAATGCGAGCTTGGTGTCGCCGCTGAAGAGCTGCTCCCACGCGCTGCGCACCCCGTCGTAGCCCACGACGCGCGCGCCACCCGGGTGCACGCACACGATGTCCTCGTCGTCGGCCCAGCACGCCATCATCGCATCGATGTCCCCGGCCTCGAAGGCCTGGTAGAACGCGAGCGAGGCATCCTGCGGCGTCGTGTAGATGGTGAGCGTACGTGCCTTGGGCATGGTCGAAGCGCGGGTGGCGAGGTTACGAGCGTCGCAGCGCCGGCGGAATGAACGCGGGCAGCGCGGAACGGGCGAGATTGTAGACCATCGGCGGCTTCAGCTCCCGCATGCACTTGAAGTGGCCCAGCGGACATTCGCGCTTGAAGCACGGGCTGCAGGCAATGTCGATCTTGGCAATCGTGGCCAGCGGCGACAGCGGCGGCGTGTACACCGGCGACGAAGAACCGAACAACGCGACCAGCGGCACGCCAACGGCCGCGGCGGCATGCATCAGGCCCGAGTCGTTGCTGATGACAAGCGAGGCCGCAGACAACATGTCGATCGCGGTGCCGAGATCGGTACGCGCGGTGAGGTCGCGCACCTTGGTGACGTTGTCGCCGAGCGAATTCAGAACGGCATCGGCGGCGATGCGATCGTTGGGCGAGCCGACGATCCAAACCTGCAGGCCATCGTGCAGGAACATCGCGGCCAGTTCGCCGAACTGGTTCGGCGGCCAGCGCTTGGCGGCGCCGAACTCCGCGCCCGGGCACAGCACGACCACCGGCTTGTCGGTCTTGAGATGCAGCGCGCGCATCGCCGCGGCGCGATTGGCAGTGTCGGGGACCAGTACCGGGGATGGCGGCATCGGCACGAGGCCACCGCGGGCGACGGCCAGCGCGGCGAAGCGATCGACGAGACGCGGCATCAGTTTCTTGTTGAGCGGTCGCGCGTCGGTGAGGAGTCCGTAACGGGCCTCGCCGCGATAACCGATGCGTTTGGGAATGCCGGCCAGGAACGGCGCCAGCGCCGACTTCCACGAATTGGGCAGCACGAACGCGCGCGTATAACCTTCGAGCTTCAGGTCGGCGGCCAGCTTGCGGCGGCCGGGCAGGTCGAGCTTGCCGTGCGCGAGCGGATTCTCGAGGATGCGGCGGATGCCGCGCATCCGCGCATACACCGGCGAGCACCACGACGGCGCCAGCACATCGACGATCGGGTCTTCGTAGGGTTCGCGCAGCAGCGCGATCAGCGGCTCCGACAGGATGGCATCGCCCACCCACGACGGCGCGACGACGAGGATGCGCTCAGCGGCCATGGCGGCAGGTCAGCGCGAATCCCGGCGGGGCAGTCCCCACTCGGCGCTCCACACGGGCGGCGGAACGACGAGTGCGACGCATGTCAGTGGCCGCCCGGACGCGGTCCGCCAGCCAGCGTGTACTGCGTGCCGCAGTACGGGCACATTGCCTCGCCGCTGGCCTCGACATCGAGGTAGACGCGCGGGTGCGACGACCACCGTGGCATCGCCGGGTTGGGGCAGAACACCGGCAGGTCGGCCGCATTGACCTGCACCGGCGGCACGAGCGGCGTTTCACTGCTCATATAGTCTCCCCCGAAGGCGCTGCGCACCGTTCCCCCTGAGGGGGCGCGCGCCTTGGGACGGCCCGGCGGCGCTCATATCGGCGTCAACCATGATTGATGCGCGGCGCTGCGGCCGTTGACCGCGTCGAAGAACATCGCCTGCAGCTTGGTGGTGATCGGGCCGCGGGTGCCGCTGCCGATCACGCGGTTGTCGAGCTCGCGGATCGGCGTGACTTCGGCGGCGGTGCCGGTGAAGAAGGCTTCATCGGCGCACCAGGCTTCGTCGCGCGTGATGCGGCGCTCGTGCACAGGAATGCCGAGTTCCTTTGCAAACGCGATGATCGTGGCGCGCGTGATGCCCTTCTGCGCCCCGGTCGTCAGGTCGGTCGTGTGCTGTTAGGCGTCCTCGAAGATGTAGATGTTCTCGCGGGAGCCTTCGCAGACGTAGACCTGCGTATCGTTCAGCAGCGCTTAGTAGTAGACGTC
>JANNNM010000706.1:0-6924 GCA_031398535.1 Betaproteobacteria bacterium
GTCGACTTGCCTGCACTCGACGGGCCGTTCAGCACGATCACCGATCCGGTCGTCACCCGTCCCATGGTGCTACCTCGAGCGTCAAGGGCGATCGCGTGGTGATCGACGGTGTGATGAAGGTGGTGCCCGGCCAGCCGGTGACCATCGCCGCGGCCCCCGCGACCGCACCGGCAGCGCCGGCCGCCGCCGCACCGGCGCCCAAGGCGCCCGACGCCGCGAAGAAGTAACGGCCATGTTCACGCACTTCTTCATCGACCGGCCGATCCTGTCGTCGGTCATCTCCATCCTGTTCGTGCTGGCCGGCGCCGTCGCGATGTCGGTGTCGCCGATCGAGCAGTATCCGGAGCTGGCGCCACCCTCGGTCAGCATCGCCGCCAGCTACCCGGGTGCCACGGCCGACGTGGTCGCGAACCAGGTGGCCGCGCCGATCGAAGCGCAGATCAACGGCGTGGATAACCTGCTCTACTTCTCGTCGACCAGTTCGTCGGCCGGCAACGTATCGATCAATGTCGTCTTCAAGCCCGGCACCGACCCCGACATCGCCCAGGTCAACGTACAGAACCGCGTGAGCCAGGCCTCGGCGCAGTTGCCGCAGGTCGTGGTGCAGCAGGGCGTCTCCGTGGACAAGAATTCGTCGGGCATCATGATGGTGCTGTCGATCTACTCGCCGGACGAGCGCTACACATCGACATACATCGACAACTACACCAATCTGTACGTGCTGGACGAATTGAAGCGCGTACCCGGCGCCAACCGCGCGGCGGTGCTGGGCCTGCCCGACATCGCGATGCGCGTATGGCTGCAGCCGGACCGGATGGCGCAGCTGGGCGTCACCGCGCAGGAAGTCAGCGCCGCGATCCAGAGCCAGAACCAGACCTTCGGCATCGGCCAGATCGGCGGGCAGCCGTCGGTGCCCGGCACGCAGCAAACCTTCGTCATCACCGCGCAGGGACTGCTCACCAAGCCGGAGGAGTTCGACGACATCATCATCCGCGCGGCCAAATCGGGCACGGCGTCGGTGCGCCTGCGCGACGTGGGCCGGGTGGAACTTGACAAGCGCGACTATTCAATCGTCAGCCGCATGAACGGCAAGCTGGCCACGACGATCTCGATCAGCCAGCAACCCGGCGCCAATGCGGTGGCTACCGCCAGCGCCGTGCGCAAGCGGATGGCGGAGCTGAAGCAGCAGTTCCCGAGCGGGCTCGACTACCGCATCGCGCTCGACACCAGCCTCTTCACGCTGAATTCGATCGAGAAGGTCATCCATACGTTCTTCGAGGCGGTGGTGCTGGTGGTGCTGGTCGTGTTCGTGTTCCTGCAGTCGCTGCGGGCCACGATCATTCCCATTCTCGCGGTGCCGGTGTCGATCATAGGCACCTTCGTCGGCATGCATCTGCTCGGTTTCTCGATCAACATGCTGACGATGTTCGGGCTGATCCTGGCGATCGGACTGGTGGTCGACGATGCGATCGTGGTGGTCGAGAACGTCGAGGCCAACATGGTGGCCAAGGGGCTCTCCGCGCTCGAGGCCGCCAAGGTGGCGATGACGCAGATCGCCGGTGCGCTGATCTCGATCGTGCTCGTCCTGGTGGCCGTGTTTCTGCCGGTGGCGTTCCTGGGCGGCGTCACGGGCGTGCTCTACAAGCAGTTTGCGGTCACGATCGCGATCTCGATGGTGATCTCGGGCGTCGTCGCGCTGACGCTGTCGCCCGCGCTGGCCGCCATCATCATCCGTGCCCACCACGGCGAGAAGAAGGGCTTCTTCCGCTGGTTCGACAACGGCTTCGAGCGCATCCGCAAAGGCTACGTCGGCGTGGTGGCCCGTTCGATCCAGGCGTGGCCCGTATCGATCATCATGTTCGCCGGCATCATCGTCGGCATCCTGCTGCTGTTCAAGGCGGTTCCGTCGAGCTTCGTGCCGGACGAGGACCAGGGCTACTTCTTCGTGGCGATCGGCGCGCCGGATACCGCCAACCTGCAGATCGCGTCCGCGCTCACCGATCGCGCGCAGAAGATCGCCAACGCGGATCCCGCCGTACAGGACGTCGCATCGGTGGCCGGCTACAGCCTGATCGACGGGCAGATCCAGAACAACTCCGGCGTGCTCTTCGCGTCACTGAAGCCGTTCAGCGAACGGACCGATGCGTCGATGCTGTCGTTCGCCGTCCTGAAGCGGCTCAACGCGCAGTTTGCGGGCACCCGCGACGGCTTCATGTTCGCGCTCAATCCGCCGTCGATTCCCGGCCTCGGCACCACCGGCGGCTTCGAGTTCTACATCCAGAACCGCGGCGCCGGCGACGCGCGCGCCACCGGCGCGGCGATCGAGGCCTTCGTGGCCAAGGCGAGCCAGCGCCCGGAATTGCAGGGCATTTCCACGACCTATCGCGCCGCCACGCAGCAGTTGTTCGTGGATCTTGATCGCAGCCGCGCCGAGGCGCTGGGCGTCACCGTGGCGGACGCATTCCAGACGATGCAGACCTTTTTCGGGTCGCAGATCGCCGGCCAGTTCTCGCAGTTTTCCCGCGTGTGGTGGGTGATCCTGCAGGCCGACGCCAACTACCGGATGAATCCGTCGGACTTCGACAAGGTCTATGTCCGTTCGCGCAGCGGCGCCAACGTGCCGCTGTCGGCGATCATGACGACCCGGTATGTCGCCTCCCCCAAGCTCGTCACGCGCTTCAACGGCTTTCCGGCCGTCAAGGTCACCGGCAGCCAGGCGCCCGGCTACAGCTCGGGACAGGCGCTGAATGCGATGGAGGAAACAGCGCGCGAAGTGCTGCCTGGCGAATTCTCGTTCGCGTGGGCCGGTCAGGCGTTGCAGGAACGCGACTCCGGCAGCACGTCGAGTTCGGCGTTCATCTTCGGCCTGATCCTCGTGTTCCTGCTGCTTGCGGCGCAGTTCGAGAAGTGGACACTGCCGGTGGCCGTCGTGCTGACCGTGCCCATCGCGGTCTTCGGCGCGCTGACGCTCACGTGGCTGGTGGGCCTCGACAACGATGTCTATTTCCAGGTGGGATTGGTCACGCTCGTCGGGCTCTCCGCCAAGAATGCGATCCTGATCTGCGAATTCGCGATCGAGAAGGTGCACGCCGGCATGTCGGCCCGCGAAGCGGCGATCGAAGCTGCCGGCCAGCGGCTGCGCGCGATCGTGATGACGTCGCTGGCCTTCGGCCTCGGCTGCGTGCCGCTGGCCATCGCGAGCGGACCGGGAGCGAACAGCCTGCGCGCGATCGGCACCGGTGTGATCGGCGGCATCCTGGCGTCGATGATCATCGGCGTGCTGTTCGCGCCGTTCTTCTTTTACCTGCTGGAATCGCTGTCGCAAAAAGTGGCACGCAAGAACGCGCCGCCTGCGGCCGCGCCGGTGGACGCGCAATGAGCGCGCGCCGCGTCGTATCGCTGGTGCTGACCGCGGCGCTTGCGGGCTGCACCGTCGGCCCCGACTTCACGAAGCCGGTGGTGGACACGCCGCCCGCTTGGCGCATCGACTATCCGCAGGCCGCCGATGTTGCGAACACGCGCTGGTGGGAGCAGTTCGGCGACCCGGTGCTGACCGGGCTCATCGACACGGCGCTGCGCGAGAATCGCGACCTCGTGATCGCGGCGGCGCGCGTGGATGCCTACATCGGCACGCTCGAAACCACGCGGGCGAAGTTCTATCCGCAGGCCGACTACAACCTCGACGCCAGCCGCAACCGCGCCTCGGAGGCCGGTGCATCCGCGCCACCCGCGGGCACCGACCGGTACTCCCCGGGGTACGCCTCGCCGTACTCCTCGCTCTACCAGGGCGTGCTTGGCGCCAAGTGGCAGCTCGACCTCTTTGGCCGTGTGCGCCGCCAGACCGAGGCCGCGCAGGCCCGGGTCTACGCCACCGAGCAGGGGCGCCGCGGCGTGGTGCTGTCCGTCGTCTGCGGTGTCGCCGCCAGCTACGTGGCGCTGCGCTCCCTTGACAAGCAACTCGAGATTGCGCAGCAGACGGCGAAGAACTATGCCGAAACGCAGCGCATCTTCGATCTGCGCTACAAGGGCGGCGTGGTGTCGAAGGTGGAACTGACGCAGAACCAGTCGGCGTACCAGCAGGCACTGGCCGCCATTCCGCTGCTCGAGCAGCAGATCGCCGCGCAGGAAAACCTGATCGCAGTGCTGCTCGGGCGCAACCCGTTCCCGATCCCGCGCGGTCGGCCGCTCGGAGACCTCGCCTCCCCCGAGTTGCCGGGCAACCTGCCGGCGTCGCTGCTGGAAAGGCGTCCCGACATCCTGCAGGCCGAACAGAACCTGATCGCCGCCAACGCCGACATCGGCGCGGCCAAGGCGTTGTACTACCCGCAGTTCAACCTCACCGCCAACTACGGTTCCATCAGCGCCGCGTTCAGCAACTTCCTGACCGGCCCGGCCGCCGTGTGGTTGCTCGCCGCCAACCTCACCGGGCCGCTCTTCACCGCGGGTTCGATCGCGGGCCAGGTCGGCACCGCCGAGGCCCAGAGCCAGGAGGCGCTGGGCGATTACCAGAAGGTGGTGCTGGTGGCGTTCCGTGAAGCCAACGATGCGCTGACAGGCACGATCAAGAAGCGCGAGGAGAATGCGGCGCAGGCGTTGCGCGTGGCGGCGTTGCGCGAAACCGCGCGGCTCACACGGCTGCGCTTCAACTACGGCTATGCAGGCTTCTTCGAAGTGCTCTACGCGGAAAACGAATTGTTCGCCGGAGAACTCGCGGCGGTGCGCACCAACGCCGACCGTTACACGCAGTTGATTGCCGTGTATAAGTCCGTTGGCGGCGGCTGGATTGACCTGGCCGACCAGGGTACCGCCGCTGGTCGCGGCATGCCGGCGATTGAACGAGCGGCCCAGCAGCCTCTGTTCTGACGCGCTGCGCAGATCGCGCCGCGTTGGTCGGCGCGGGTTCGACAAACGACTGCATCTCAGGTAAAAAGTGGTGACGATATCGTCACCGCAGCGCCTCGCACCGTGGCGCGCGCAGCCAAATGACCGCTCCATGCCTTCGCGTCGCTTTCGGACTGCTTCCACCATGATCGATATGCCTGCATGGGCAGCGGGCGCGCGCGGAGCCGCTGCCGTTGCGCTGCTCGCCGCGGGCCTCGCGACGCTGCCGGGCTGCGGCAAGGAAGCGCCCAAGACGGCCGAAAAGCCCCCGGTCGCGGTCACGGTGCAGACCGTGGAACGCAAGGACGTGCCGGCCACCGCCACCTACGTCGCGCAGACGCAAAGCTCGCAGGCCGTGAACATCCAGGCCCGCGTGTCCGGCTTCCTCGACCAGCGCGTCTATGTCGAAGGCTCAGTGGTCAAGGCCGGGCAGGTGCTGTTCCAGATGGACCAGAAGCCGTTCCAGGCGCAGGTGGATGCCCAGCAGGCCGCCATGCAGCGCAATCAGGCGTCGCTGCAGGTGGCATCGCAGAACCTCGCGCGGACCAAACCGCTGGCAGCGGCGAACGCGCTGTCGCAGAAGGACCTGGACGACGCGCAGGGCCAGTATGAACAGGCCGCCGCCGCGGTCGAGCAATCAAAGGCGCAGCTCGAGGAAGCCAAGCTCAACCTGTCGTACACGACGATCCGCTCGCCGGTGGATGGCGTCAGCAGCTACGCGATCATCGCGGACGGCACCTACTTGAGTCCCACCAACGCGCAGCTGACGACGGTGTCCGTGCTGTCGCCGATGTGGATCAACTTCAGCATCTCGGAAAACGAGATGCAGCGGATCCGCAACGACGTGAAGGCCGGACGGCTGAAGCTGCCGGAAAGCGGCAGTCTCATCGTCGAGATCGAACTCGTCGACGGCACGCTCTTTCCCACGACGGGCAGGATCACGTTCACCGACCCGTCGTACAACTCGGCGACCGGCACCTTCCTGCTGCGCGCCACCGTGCCCAACAAGGCGGGGGTGCTGCGGCCCAACCAGTATGTGCGCACGCGATTGTCCGGCGCCATCTGGCCCGGCGCCATCGTCGTGCCGCAGCGCGCCGTCCAGCAGAGCGCCAAGGGCCACTTCGTATGGGTGGTCAACAAGCAGAGCAAGGCGGAGCTGCGGCCCGTCACCGTCGGCGAATGGCGCGGCGAAGGCTGGTTGATCGCCGAAGGCCTGGTGCCGGGCGACCAGGTGGTGGTGGACGGCGGCGTGCGCCTGTCGGATGGTGCGTCGGTCAAATCTGCGGCGTACGTGCCACCGCCGGCCGCCGCGCCGGCCGTGGCGCCGCCCGCCTCCGCGATGACGCCGGCGGAGGCCAAGGGCGCGGCCGCGGCCGCGAAGTTGCGGCCCAACCCTTAAGCCGGTCGCTCCGTCATGTTCTCCCGCTTCTTCATCGAGCGGCCGATCTTCGCGGCGGTCGTCGCCATCATCATCGCGCTGGCCGGTCTGGTGGCGGTCACGCAGCTGCCGGTGCAGCAGTATCCCAACATCACGCCGGTGCAGATCACCGTGCAGGCCACGTATCCGGGTGCCGACTCGAAAACGCTGGCCGACTCGGTGGCATCGCCCATCGAGCAGCAGATCAACGGCGTCGACAACATGCTGTACATGAGCAGCACCAGCTCGGCCACCGGCCAGCTGACGCTGACCGTGTACTTCGCGCTCGACACCGACCCCGACATCGCGCAGGTGCAGGTGCAAAACCGCGTCAACCTGGCGCTGCCGCAACTGCCCGAGGCGGTGACGCAGCAGGGCGTGTCGGTGCAGAAGAAGTCGGCCACGATCATGATGCTGCTGGCCATCACCGCGCAGAGCGGCCGCTACAGCGCCGACTACGTCGCCAACTACGCCAACGTCTATGTGCTCGATGCGCTGAAGCGCGTGCCCGGCGCCGGCCAGGCGCAGATCATGGGCGTTCCCGACCAGGCGATGCGGATCTGGATGAACCCGGACCGCATGACCTCGCTCGGCGTCACGACCAGCGACATCGCGAACGCGGTCAA
>JANNNM010000809.1:0-6385 GCA_031398535.1 Betaproteobacteria bacterium
AGCGCCAACGCCCATGCCACCGGCCAGCGCGCATCGCGATACGGGACTTCGGTGACGAAGAACGTGCTGGGTCCCATCAGGTTGAACGGAAACATCAGCCAGTCGCGCAGGTTGTGCGGACCGTACTGGCGCGTCAGGACCGGGTATTCGCCCCACCACGGCGACTTGATGAATTCGTTGCCATAGGGGAACACGGGGCTGTCGAAGTGCGTCCACAGCGCCCATGCCCACGGCCCCAGCGTGATGGCGAGCCCCGCGAGCACGCCTAGGCCGAACACGAAGGCTTCGACGAACGCGTGCCGCCATGCGCGCGGTTCCTGCGGTCCGCGCACCAGCAGCGCCACGCATAAGCCGACAGCAAACGTGGCGGCCGTCAACTTGCCGCCGGACGCCAGGCCGACCAGCAGGCCCGCGAGCACCACGGTACGCAGCGCGATCCGCGCACCGCCATTGCGCACGATCGCGCGGACGATCAGCCAGAGCGCGGCCAGCGTCAGTGCGACCAGCGGCCATTCGTTCATCGTGGTGCCGAGCACGCCAACACCCATCGCGGCCGTCACGCCGATGGCAAACGATGCGACAACGGCCACCCGGCGCTCGCCCGGTGCGAGGTCGGCGAAGAGCAGCGCCAGCAGCTTGCCCAGGAAAAAGGCGGACACGCCCGCGGGTACCGCCAGCGCGAACGCGATGGCGCGGGGCGGCCACGCGGCGCTCACCATGGCCAGGAATGGCATGTCGAAAAGGGCGTTGTGATACGTCTGCAGCTGCGCTGCCGCGATGTCGTGCCCGAAGATCCGGCCGTTCCACCACGCCCACGGGTTGTAGTAGTGATAGTTCTGCAGGTCCCAGTTGGCATCCTGCCCGAGGCTGATCGACACGCAACCGGCGACGATGATGCAGGTGGCGAGGAACGCGATGTCGAGGGCGCGGCGAGGGGGTGAGGTGACCATGAAGGGCGTGGGAACCGGGACTGCGGCGAGGCGGCGGGCGGGATTTCGATGGAAAGTTGGCGCGGACGGAACGCGTGCCGTCCGCGAGGGAAGGGGCCGGGCGAACCGGGCGTGATTATGCCATCCCGCCACACGCATCAGGTGCCGCGCGGCGCTCCCTCTTGCAGGCAGCGCCAACTTCCGCTAAGGTAAGTCCCATGAGCAGCTCTGCCACCACCGTCCCCGGCGCCCGGAACCTCCGTTCCGCGATTGCGCTCGCTCCGGGCGGACTGCTGCTGTCGCTGCTGCTGCGCCCCGCGCGCACATAAAACCCCCCTCCCAATCCGAGTAGCGCCCGCGTCGTCCGAAGTTCGAGGACGGCGAAGTCCATGGTCCATTCCGGCTGCGCGAGCGCCGGGCAAGGAACCCGAAAATGAAGATCGATCCCGCCGTCAAGTACCAGCCGTTTGCGCCCATCCACCTGCCCGGCCGTAGGTGGCCGTCGCAGGTGATCACCCGTCCGCCCGTGTGGTGCAGCGTCGACCTGCGCGACGGCAACCAGGCGCTGATCGAGCCGATGGACGCCGAGCGCACGCTCCGCATGTTCCGGCTGCTGGTGAAGATGGGCTACAAGGAAATCGAGATCGGCTTCCCGGCGGCATCGCAGACCGACTTCGACTTCGTGCGCAAGCTGATCGAGGAAGACCTGATTCCCGACGACGTCAATGTCCAGGTGCTGACGCAGGCCCGGGCGCCGCTGATCGAGCGCAGCTTCGAGTCTTTGAAGGGTGCCAAACGCGCGATCATGCACCTCTACAACTCCACGTCCACGACGCAGCGTCGCGTCGTGTTCGGCCTCGATCGTGCGGGCGTGCAGAAGATCGCCGTCGATGCGGCGGAGATCGTGCGCGCCTGTGCGGCGAAGCAGACCGACACCGAGTGGACGTTCCAGTATTCGCCGGAGAGTTTCACCGGCACCGAACTCGACTTTGCCGTGGAGGTATGCGACGCGGTGCTCGACGTATGGCAACCCACACCGGCGCACAAGGCCATCATCAACCTGCCGGCCACGGTGGAAATGGCGACGCCCAATGTCTTCGCCGACCAGATCGAGTGGATGGGGCGCCGTCTGGCGCGACGCGACAGCATCGTGCTGTCTGTCCATCCGCACAATGACCGCGGCGCGGGTGTGGCGGCCGCGGAGCTGGCCGTGATGGCGGGGGCCGACCGCGTGGAAGGCTGCCTCTTCGGCAACGGTGAGCGCACCGGCAACGTGTGCCTCGTCACGCTCGGCCTCAATCTGCATACGCAGGGCATCGACCCGGGCATCGACTTCTCCGACATCGGCGGATCATCCGCACCGTGGAGCATTGCAACCAGTTGCCGGTGCACCCGCGTCATCCGTATGGTGGCGAACTCGTGTTCACCGCGTTCTCGGGCTCGCACCAGGATGCGATCAAGAAGGGCCTGGCTGCGCGCGTGCAGGACGTGGAGCGGGGCAATCCCGTTTGGGACGTACCGTACCTGCCCATCGATCCTGCCGACCTCGGCCGTAGCTACGAAGCGGTGATCCGCGTCAACAGCCAGTCGGGCAAGGGCGGCATCGCCTATCTTCTCGAGCGCGACTACGGGCTGGCACTGCCGCGTCTTCTGCAGATCGAATTCAGCCACGTGATCCAGGCCATCACCGACACCACCGGCAAGGAACTCTCCGCCCTTGAAATCCACGAGGCATTCGAACGCGAATACCTGGGCGCCACGTCGCCGCTGACCTTCGTCGGTCATCGCGCCCAGCACAGCGGCACCGATGGCACCGTGGAGCACCTGACGGCGCATCTCAAGATCGATGGCGTGGAAACGGTGCTGCACGGCGCGGGCAACGGGCCGGTGGATGCGTTCGTCGCGGCCGTTCGTTCGGGACTCGGGCTGCCGATCCACGTGATGAACTATCACGAGCACGCGATCGGCGCCGGCGAGGACGCCATGGCGGTCGCGTACGTGCAGCTGCGCGTGGGTCCGGAGCGCACCGTCTACGGCGTGGGCCGCGACGCCAACATCGTCACGGCCACGTTGCGCGCGCTGGTCAGCGCGATCAATCGCGCGGCGCGCGACGGCGCGCTGACGCTGGCCAAGGTGCAGGGTGCGGCGGTGGCCTGAGTCTCGCGCCTGTGGCTTGCGTCTAGAGGAGTTTGCGCGGCGAGAACAATGCGGCCTCGGGCATCGCTTCCACGGCGGCGACGGCGCGACCCAGCACGCGGTCGGCTACAACCGGCCCGGTCGCCGATGCGGCATGCACATACGCGAAGTTGAGCAGCGCGCGCAGGTTGGCATCGGTGACCCGGTGCAGCCGCTCGTTGATGCGCCCCTCCAGCGCCAGGCGCACCAGTTCGCGTGAAACGGGGTCCACTCCCAGTGCGCTCGACGCCTGCAGCATCGCGCGCACCAGCGACGTGGCAGCCGCGCGGTTGTGGGGCTGCAGATCGGCCACGAAGCGCTGTACGAGCTTCAGCCACACCGCGACATTGGGCGGCGCGCCGACATGGCGCATGCCGGGGCGCTCGGGCGCGTCGCGCGATGCTGCCGGGTCCATCGCAGGTGCAGGGGTGGGCGCGGGCGCCGTGGGCGCGACCGGGGCCGATGGCGGCGGCGCGTGGTCGACCCTTCGCGGATTGGTGTGCGGACCGGGATCGGGCGGCAGGACATCATCGGGCGCGAAGAAATACTCCATCAATCGCTGGATCAGTTCACGATGGCGCCCGGGTTGGTCGAACTGGCCGCATACCTGTCGCGCAAAGACGTTGAGACCATCGTATTGCGAGCGGCCATGCCGGTAATCGCGGTCCCAGATCGCCACCGCCGCGTGCGCCTCGCCGGGAGGAAAGACGGTCAGCAACGCGCCGAAGACCGCGCGCCGCCGGCGGACCACGTCCGCGTTCGTGTCGTCCTGCACGGTGCCTACGCCTTGCCTTGATGCAGGGCGTCGTGCTGGAACTCGGGGTAGCCCAGTTCGAAGTGCTCGCTGTAGTCGAGGCCGCGCTGCTCGTCCTGCGACGAGGCCCGCACGCCCACGATGCGATCGAGGATCATGTAAGCGATCAGCGTGGTGGGAAATGCCCAGAGGAACGCGACTGCGATCCCGATCAGTTGCACCTGCATCTGCGCAAAATTGAAGAGGGCATCGGCTTTGAACATTCCGGCTGCGAGTGTACCCCACGCCCCCCCCCACGCCGTGCACGGACACGGCGCCGACCACGTCGTCGATCCGCATCCGGTCGAACAGCGGCGTGACGGCGATCATCAGCAGGGCGGCCACCGCGCCCGTGACGATCGCGTAGCCCGGCTCCATCACCGCGCAACCCGCGGTCACCGCCACCAGTCCGGCGATGCTGCCGTTGACGGTGGTGGTCATCAGCAGCGGCATCCGGAAGACGGC
Organism: Betaproteobacteria bacterium; assembly: GCA_031398535.1. GTDB lineage: Bacteria > Pseudomonadota > Gammaproteobacteria > Burkholderiales > Casimicrobiaceae > VBCG01. The sequence goes on from JANNNM010000809.1 coordinate 4,363, forward strand.
CATGGTCAGCATCGCGCCGACGGCCCCCGCCGCGCCCGCGAGGTGGGTATTGAGGACGATCTTGCCGATGTCGACCGACGCGGTGACGGTGCTGCCCCCGTTGAAGCCGAACCAGCCGAGCCAGAGGATGAAACCGCCCAGGGCGACCGAGGTCAGGTTGTGGCCCGGGATGTTGCGTACCTTGCCGTCGGGCGCGTACCGGCCCACGCGGGGACGCACGACCAGCAGCGCCGCCAGCGCACACCATCCGCCGATCGAATGCACGACCGTCGAGCCGGCAAAGTCGATGAAGCCCATCCTGCGCAGCCAGCCCTCGCCGGAGTAGAGGCTGCCCCACGCCCAGCTGCCGAACACGGGGTACACGAGGCCCGTGATCAGGCACGAGCCGGCGATGTAGGCCCAGAAGCGCGTGCGTTCCGCAATGGCGCCGCTGACGATCGTGGCCGCGGTGGCCGCGAACATCGTCTGGAAGAAGAGCCACGAGTAGTCGAGCGGCGTGGCATGGGAGAGCGCGAAGTGGCTGGTGCCGATCCAGCCGCTGCCGTTGTTGCCGAACATGAGTCCGTAGCCGATTGCCCAGAACACGAGTGCGCCGAAGCACATGTCGCAGTAGTTCTTCATGATCACGTTGATCGCGTTCTTCGAGCGCGACATGCCGGACTCGAGCAGCGCGAAGCCGGCCTGCATGAAGAACACCAGTGCGCCGGCGGTGGCGATCCACACGGTGTTGGCGGCCAGCTGCGATGCGGGTTCGGGCGCGACCGCCGGGGCGGGCACGTCTGCCGCTGCGGCAATGCAGGCGGATGCAAGCAGCAGGAAACCGGTGAGCGGGACCCCCACTGTTCGTGGCAATGAGTCGATGCGCATGGCAACTCCGGAGGTGGACCACGGGCTCCTAGCGATTTCCATGCCGCGCCATCGGCGATGCGCACGGTTGGCTCACTTGCGCCCAGGCACGCGCAGATTGCGTGCATCCGCGCACCATGTCGGGGCTTCCAGTCGGGTTGTCCAAGACTTTTCTCGCCGTCACGCCGTCGCGGTAAAATGTTGGCGTCTATCCGGCATTTGCCCCATCAATGTTGCCGCCAGCCCCGGCTGACCGGCGGCGTCGCATTTGACTCCTGTCAGGAATGAGATCGCCATGAGCACGTCCCCCTACGGTCCCGGTGTCGAGATCACCGGTCGCATCACGCCCGAGTTCGCGCAGATCCTGACGCCCGAGGCCGTTGCCTTCGCGGTCAAGCTGCAACGCACCTTCGGGGTCAAGCGGGACGAGCTGATGCAGCTGCGCGACAAGCGGCAGGCCGCGTTTGATGCCGGCAAGCTGCCTGATTTCCTGCCGGAGACGGCGGCGGTCCGCGAAGGCGACTGGACGTGCGCGCCCGTCGGCGACGACATCGCCGACCGCCGCGTCGAGATTACCGGGCCGGTCGATCGCAAAATGATCATCAATGCGCTCAACTCCGGCGCGCAGGTGTTCATGGCGGACTTCGAAGATGCCAACACGCCGCGCTGGGACAACAACATCGACGGCCACATCAACCTGCGCGATGCCATCCGCCGCCGCATCGACTACGTCTCCCCCGAGGGCAAGGCCTACCAGCTGAAGGACAAGCTGGCCACGCTGTTCGTGCGTCCGCGTGGTTGGCACCTGCCGGAAAAGCACGTCAAGGTCGACGGCGTGCCCATGTCCGGCGGCATCTTCGATTTCGCGCTCTACTTCTTCCACAACGCGAAGGAACTGGTCGCGCGTGGCAGCGGCCCGTACTTCTACCTGCCCAAGATGGAATCGCACCTCGAGGCGCGCCTCTGGAACGATATCTTCACGATGGCGCAGAAGGAACTGGGCGTGCCCCACGGCTCCATCAAGGCCACCGTGCTGATCGAGACCATCGTCGCCGCCTTCGAAATGGACGAGATCCTGTGGGAGTTGAAGGACCACTCGGCGGGCCTCAACATCGGGCGCTGGGACTACATCTTCTCGTGCATCAAGAAATTCCGCGTGAACCGCGACTTCTGCCTT
>JANNNM010000876.1:0-8932 GCA_031398535.1 Betaproteobacteria bacterium
TCGATCACCTGCAGCACCGCGCGCCCGGCGGCACACGCCATCGGGCTGGCGCCGTAGGTATTGAAGTAGAACTTGCCATTCAGGCTGTCGGCCACCGCGCGCTGCGCCACCACCGCGCCCAGCGGAAAGCCATTGCCGATGCCCTTCGCCATCACGACGGCCTCCGGCATCACGCCGTGGTGCTCGAAGGCCCAGAAGCTGTCGCCGGTGCGGCCGAAGCCTGACTGCACCTCGTCGACGATCAGGATGCCGCCCGCCGCACGCACCTTCGCGGCGGCGGCCGCGAGGTAGCCGGGCGGCAGCTCGATGATGCCGCCGTACCCCAGGATCGGCTCCACCATTAGGCCCGCCAGCCGCCCCGGCGTGGCGTACTGGATCGTGCGGTCGATCTCGTCGAGATAGGCCTGCGTGTCGGCCCCGAAGATGCCGCGATAGGGGTCGGGGTTGGCGATGTGGTGGATGCCGCCGAGCAGCGGAATGGGATGCCGGAACGCGGCGATGCCGGTCAGCGACTGCGCGCCGATCGTGGCGCCGTGGTAGCCATTGCGCAGCGCCAGCATGTCGATGTTGCGCGTATACGACTGCGCCAGCACCAGCGCCAGGTCGATCGCCTCGGCCCCGCTGCTGGTGAAGTGGACCACCCAGTCGGGCCCGGCGGGCATGCGCGCCACCAGTTCCTCCGCATAGTGGGCCGGCACCGGGTGCGAGAACATCGTCGTGCAGTGTTGAAGCTGGCCGATCTGCGCCTGCACTGCGGCGTTGACCACCGGATGTGCGTGGCCGACGGAGATGCATACGTTCATGCCCAGCAGGTCGATATACCTATTGCCGCTCTCGTCCCACAGGTACTGGCCCTGGCCGCGGCTGAACACCAGCGGCTCGCGGTAGGGCATGAACGATTTCTGCGACGCCGCGTAGAAGTGATCGCGGCGCGCCAGGATGGCCGGCTTGGACCAGTCGAGTTGAAGGTCGGCCATCGTGCAACCCTCAGTAGGAGGCTTGCAGCGTCGACTGGGCCGTACCTTCGTTGCGCACCACTGCCACCGCCGTTCGCACGTCGGCCAGGTACTCATCGAGCGATACCGCATGCACCATCGACATCATCCGGTGGATGCCGTGCGGCTGCTGCACCAGGCCCGGCAGCCAGCCTTTCGGCGCCATCAGTTCCGCGATGCGGAAGACGTCGAACTCGTCCGAGCCATACGTCACGATCGACAGGTGCGGGTCGCCCAGCACCTTCAATCCATCGATGGCTTCGATGCCGGCCCGATACGCGTCGACGAAGGCCATCAGGTCGCGCGCCACGCGCTGGTAACCCTGCAGGCCCAGGAACTGGAACACGCCCCAGGCCGCGGCCACGCCGCCCGCTGGCCGCGTGCCCACCAGCGTGGACGTGAGGAAGCGGCCGTTGGGCCAGATGCTGGCGTCGAAGTATTGGAACTTCGCGAGCTCCGGCGTCCGGTAGAACACCGTTGACGCGGGCTTGGGGCAGAAGCCGAACTTGTGCAGATCGGCCGACATCGAGTGCACCGCCGGCACGCTGAAGTCGAAGGTCGGAATATCGCGCCCGATCATCTTCGCGAAGGGCGCAAGGTAACCGCCAACGCAGGCGTCGACATGCAGCCAGAGGCCACGCCGCTGGGCCAGCGCGCCGATCTCCGCGATCGGGTCGATGACGCCGTACGGGAAGCACGGCGCCGAACCGACCAGCATGATGGTGTCGCCGTCGATCAGCGCCTCCAGTGCCGCGACGTCGGCGCGGTAGTCGGCCCCCAACGGCGCGCGCTTCACCTGCAGGTCCATCAGCTTTGCGGCCTTCTCGAAGGCCGGGTGCGCCGACAGCGGCGCCACGATGTTGCCGCGATGCTGCACGTCGCCGCGTTGCTGGCGCGACCAGTCGCGGCAGGCCTGCACCGCCTGGATGATGCTCTCGGTGCCGCCGGTGGTCATGAAGCCCGCCGCCGCTTCGGGCGCGTTGAAGAGACCGAGCGCCATCGCGACGACTTCGCTCTCCATCTGCTTCACGCTGGGAAACGCGCGCCCGGCGCCCAGCGCGTTTTCGCTGAAGTACTCGAAGAATGCCGCGCGCCCCATTTCGTAGAGGGGCTCGTCGGCCTTGAAAACGTACAGCGGCGAGCGACCGTGCAACCAGTCCGTGTCGCCGCCCTTCCGCGCGCGCATCTCGGCCAGGATGTCGACTTGCGGGCGCCCGTGTTCGGGCATCGTCATGCGCATCGCATCTCCTCGGTGGGGCAGTCTCGCGGCCGGTCTTGACCGAGGCTACCGAGCCGCCTAGGATTCGTCAATGTCTACCCTACGTTCGGTTTTGACGAACCACAGACCACCGCGAGCGCGCTCGGGCATCAACAGCGGGCTCGACGTTCTGGAATGCGTGGCCGCCAGCCAGGCGCCCCTCAGCCTGACCCACATCGCCGCGACGCTGGGCATGGCTAAGTCCAGCGTGCACCAGTTGCTTGTCGCACTGGTCGGCCGCGGCTACCTGGAACGCCAGGAAGACCAGTGCTACGGCGTGGGCGTCAAGGCCTGGGAGGTGGGGTGCCGCGCTGGCTTCGTCGAGATCGGCCGTGTCGCCGAGCCCTTCATGGCCGAGCTGGTGCGCAGCGTGCAGGAAGGTGCATCGCTGGGCCAGCTCGACGGCGCGCACACCGTGTGCATCCAGGTCGCCGAAAGCCCGCAGGCCGTGCGCGTGCATTGCGCCGTGGGCGAGCGCAACCCGGCGCATTGCCTGTCCAATGGCCTGGTGTTGCTGGCGGCGATGACCGACGACGAGGTCGCCGCGCTGCTGCCGCGCAAACTATTGAAAGTGACACCGCACACGCTGGCCACGCGCGAGCTGGTACTGGCCGAGTTGCTGCGCATCCGCCGGCGCGGCTATGCGGTGTGTCGCGGCAGCTGGCGCGTCGATGTGGCTGGCGTGGCGGTGGCCATCCGCGGGCCGGACCACCGCGCCGTCGCTGCGCTATCCATTGCGTTGCCGCGCGAGCGCCTGGCGCCGAAACACCTAGGCCGCATCAGCGCTGCACTGCTGGAGGCGGCCGCCGGCATCGAGCGGAAACTGGGTGGGACGGCGGTGCAGTCCTAGTCGCTTCGCGTCGCCACGAAGGATCCCATGTGCCCATCTGCCTGCCGCGCGGAGAGGCCACGCGTTCGACCCCTTACCGATACAAATGTCGACGAACGCGACATACTTCCTTGATTCCAGCCACCGGAGCAGCGCCATGAAGGGACTCTTCGTTGTCGCACTCGTCGCGCGACCAGCATGTCCATGAATTCACCATCGCCTCGTCCGGTCACCGGCAATGCCGCGACTGCTTCAAGAGACACGCGCGGATGGTTCCTCGGCCACTTCATACCAGGCGAGGACAATCCGCTCCGCAACCCGGACGTCGAGATCAAGTGGTTCACCCATGCCAAAGACGAAACGCGGCCGGAGTGGTCGCCAGCCAACGGCGTACGCACACTGAACATCCTGATCCGCGGGCGTTTCGTGCTGCTGTTTCCGGATCACGAGGTGCTGCTGCAGAAGGAAGGCGCCTTCGTTCAGTTCGGACCCGGCATCGCGCACTCGTTCCGGTCCGAGGAGGAGTCCCTTGTACTCACCGTTCGCTGGCCATCGATTCCTCCATGAGTGCCCGCGTCGATTTGTGCTGTCCCGTTTTGGCTGATTGAATGCCTGGCGCCCCCATCCTTCGCTGATATGCTCGCCGATTCCATCACCGGAATCGTCCCCAGATGTTGTTCGCCCTGCGGTTGTCGCATTGAAGACTCACAACGGTCGAGGTGCATTGGCCATGACCGCGAGCATGGCCTGTTTCGTAGCAGGCGATGCGCTGGTCAAGCTCTCCGGACAGACCATCCCGATGTCGCAGGTCATTTTCGTGCGCAGCATCTGCGGCGCCATCCTGCTGCTGTGTCTGGGTGTCGTTCTCCGTACACCTCACTTCGGGCGGACGCTTTCCGACCGAAGGGTTCTGGCGCGAATCGGCCTGGACGCCGGCGCCACCATCGGCTTCCTGACGGCATTGGTCCACATGTCCCTTGCCAGCGCAACGGCCATCAACCAGGCCACGCCGATCATCATCACGGCCATTGCCATGCTAGTGCTGAAGGAGCGCGTGAACACGCGCAAGTGGCTCACCATCATTGCGGGATTCGTGGGAGTACTGCTCGTCGTTCAGCCAGCGAGCGCGGACTTCAACGTGTGGTCGCTGGTGGTTCTCTTCTCGGCGTTCCTGTCGGCCTTGAGGGATGTGGTGACCCGCACGCTCGACCGACAGATCAGCGGTCTCCAGATCGTGCTCGCGAGCACGGTCTGCCTGATTCCGATCTCCGCGATCTGGGGCATCGCCGACGACTGGACATTGTTGTCGGCGGTCGACGTTCTGGTCCTGACATTCGCCGCCGTGTTCGTCTCGGCGGGATACATACTGATCACCTACGCCATTCGTGAAGGGACGGTCGCGGTCATCGTGTCCTTCCGCTACACGGCGCTGATCTTTGCCGCCGTTCTTGGCTGGGCCATCTGGGGCGACTTGCCCAACACGCTGGCATGGGTCGGGATCGCGGTCATTGTCTTGGCCGGTACCTATCTGCTGCGCAGCCGGTAGCTGCACCTATCGGCTCCATCGCGTCAAAGGAATCGCCTGTCGTCGTCAATCGTCCGGTGTGTCGCGCCACAGCTGATAGAGAATGATGGCACCGAAGGTCGCCGTGCCGATGCCACCGAGCGTGAACCCAGCGATCCGCAGCGAAAGGTCACCGGCACCGATCGTGAGCGTCGCGGCCGCAGTGACGAGATTGCGCGCGCGCCCGAAGTCCACGTTGTTGACGATCCAGATGCGTGCGCCGGTCGCGGTGATGAGGCCGAACACGACGATCGCGAGGCCGCCCAGCACGGCGCCAGGGATGGTTGCGATCAGCGCGCCGAACTTGGGCGAGAAGCCCAGCACGATCGCGGTGAGCGCGGCCACCACGAACACGAGCGTCGAGTAGATCTTCGTGACCGCCATCACGCCGATGTTCTCCGCGTACGTGGTCACCCCCGTACCGCCGCCGGCGCCGGAGACGATCGTGGCGATGCCGTCGCCCAGGAATGCGCGGCCGAGATAACGGTCGAGGTTCTCGCCCGTCATCGCGGCCACGGCCTTCACGTGCCCCAGGTTCTCGGCGACGAGCACGATGGCCACCGGCGCAATGAGCGTGATCGCCTCGAGGCTCCACTGGGGCGGCACGAAGCGCGGCATGCCGAGCCACGCCGCCGCGCCAACGGCGGCGAAGTCGATGGGCTTGCCAAACCCGAGGCCGTTCGCAAGCATCGCGTACAGCACGTAACCCACGATTGCGCCCACGAGGATCGGCAGCCGGCGCGCAAGCCCCGGCGCGCGCACGGCGACCAAGCCCGTCGCGACCACGGTGGCGAGGCCAATCCACGTTTCGAAGCTGCTACCCGAAATGCTCTTGACGGCGATCGGCGCGAGATTGAGGCCGATGACCGCCACCACCGCACCGGTCACCACGGGAGGCATCAATCGCTCGATCCACGCGTAACCCACCTTCATGACGACCAGACCAATGATCGCGTACACGATCCCGGCCGCGATGATGCCGGTCAGCGCCACGCCGATGTTGGCGTTGGGACCGTTTCCCGCATAGGCGGTGGCCGCGATCACCACGGCGATGAAAGAAAACGACGAGCCCAGGTAACTCGGCACGCGCCCGCCCACCGCCACAAAGAAGATCAGCGTGCCGATCCCGGAGAAGAAGATCGCCACGTTGGGGTCGAAGCCCATGAGCAGCGGTGCGAGCACGGTGGCGCCGAACATCGCGACGACGTGCTGCACCCCCAGCGCAATGGTCTGGCCAGCGGGCAGCCGCTCGTCGGGCGCGACCACGCCGCCGTCGCGAGGCCTCCAGCGCGGGAAGTAGGAGGAATCGGGCATGGGCGTATTTGACACCAGATTTCGTGGGGCAGCACTTTTGGTCATGCCTGGAGCTAGCGCAGTAAAGGAATCCGCAAGGTTTGGATCAGCGAGGCTATATCGAATCTGATGGGAGAGACCATACAAGCTTGGAAGAAAACTCGGTAACTGGCGTTCCAGAACGTTTGGAGGTCATAAAACGATCCCGAGAAAAACCGAGAGGACACAAGTCGCGTCAAGACGGCTTGCGGAATAGTGACGCGCGGATGATCGACAACAGAACGGCATGCGCGCCGACGCGGTCGTCAACGCGCACAGCCCGATGGCTCGGCAGCAACGCGGTCGCTACAGCGCCGCCTTCCTCGAACTCAACCTGTCCGATGCGGGTGGCCTTGCCACGCTCGTCTGGTTCATTCAAATCGTGCACAACGATCAGCCCGCGCCGGGCGGCATGATCGACTTCGAAACCAAGGTGCAAGCTCGCGCTGGCGAAGGACACCTTGGCTACTCCGCCGGTGACCTTGACCAAAAGTCCCTTGACCGGCGTTTGCGGGGCTGGTTCGGCGATCCTGCCGAGAAAGTCCCTGTAAATTGCCTGAAACGCGCTTCGATCATCCAATGCCTGGTTCAGATCATCAGCCGCGGTGTTCCCATCCAGGATATCCATCGTTTACCCGATCCCCTTGTGGCTTTCTTCGCATCCGGAATTGCGGGAGCCGATGTCGTGTCGGCATCCGCTAACGAATCACCCAGCGATGCCTCGCGCCTCGTCGCGCAGCGACACCACGATGTCGTATTCCTTGACGGTAATCTGCACCAAGCCCGCGTGAAATCCAGCCGCGTTCCTCTGAACGAATGGATTGGACTTTGTCGGATCAATCCGTTCAATGGCGACCGCTAATGGCACCCCACTTGGCCAATCCTCGACGTCACCAAGCAATACCCCGCATGTCGCCGGACCGGAAGCGGCGGGTTCCGACGGCATCGGATCGAGGAACGCGGACTTGATCTCGGCGCGACCGACGAACTCGCGTGTAAGCGCGACGAAGACCAGCGCGAGATCGCCAGGAGCGAGAGCATCGCGATGGCGCTCGTCGCGGCCGACTGCCCACCGCTTCGCGTGCAAGTACGACGTGGCCCGCTGCCGGTCGCCATCGGCCAGGTTGAATATGAAGTGCTTCATTTTCACAGGAACCCGCGTGAGGGTCGCTTTCGCGATGATCCTCGATGCACGCTGCCGCGGTCAAGATTGGGGCCCAAACGGATCGCGGCGCGGTGGTCAGCGTCGCCGAAGGGCGATCAGGCCCAACTGATCGTGCAATCGAGAGTCTTGGTGATTGCTTCGGGCGCCGGCCCCCCCTTCTTGCTTTCTGGCATATTCCGCCATGGCAGGTTCGTCAAGCGATTGCCGCCGTCGGCGTCATTGCGGGTCGGCAAAATTGATGGGCGTCTTTCTCACAGGGCAGTTCAATGATTCGGGGGAAATCATGCAAAGAGCTATTCGCCGCTTAGCCGCGATCGTTGCTTTCGCGCTCGCTGGACAGGTCCACGCATTCACTTGGACTGCCCTGTGGTGGAACCCCGCGGAGTCGGGATGGGGTGTCACGATCACTGAACAGGGCAACGTGATCGTTCTTGCGTTCCTGGTGTACGGGGAAGATCGCATTCCGCGTTGGTACGAGGCGGCTGCGTACCCGGGATCGCCTCCAGAAACGGGATACCCGGCCTGGACCGGGGACATGTTCGAGTCGAGGGGACCATTCTTCGGAGGCCCGTTCAATCCAGCCACCGTAACGACTCGCAAGGTTGGCACCATGACCTTCGCCCCGGCAACACCTGGGACCGCGACGCTCAAATATTCGATCGACGGCGTCGTCGTCACGAAATCAATCGAGCGTCAAACCTTTCAATCCGCGCTACCGGTGGGTATATACCGCGGAGTCTATCGCGTCACCCAAAGCAACTGCGCGGGCTACCCGGTGGACGATCTCGACAACTACGGCAACATCTTTGTCGTGTTCAACAATATGACCACCAATCCGGACGGGGTGACTGGCAACGCGAAAACCTTGATTGGCCTCAACGGTGGATCTTGCGGCAATCGGGGAACCGGAACCTGGAAGCAATTCGGAAACATCTTCGAGTTTGCGAACGTCACGTGTAGTACGAACGATTGGTCCTCCATCGGCTTTACGGATGTCGAGGTCGCGTTCGTCGGAGGCACGCAAGGAAATGCGAGCATGACGGGAAATGTGATTGCGCAGGGCACCGATGGCTGCCAGGCACGTCTATCCGCATCGGTTCAACGGACCTCCCCCTAATGCAATCAACCTGAGAATGTTCCGCTGTTCAGGCATGAGTTGCGCCAGCAGCAGCACGGGGTCTGCAGCGCAATCGTCAAGGAAGTCTCCAGAGTGCCGCGGAGCATCCGATGCTGAGTGCCTTTCTGATCCTCGTTTTCGTCATCCTGCCGGCGTGCGGGGTAGTTCACTTGCTTCGGGTGCGGCGGCGGTTGCGTGACTTCGTTCGCGTCAGGGCGGCCGTCGTAGGCTTCGAGGAGTTCAGCACCGAGGCCGAGCTAAAGCTCGGCGGCCTGTCCCGCACGCGCCTCGTCCGGTGTCCCATTGTCCGCTTCAGCAGCAATGGCGGGAAGAATCGCACCGTGACGTTGCGGGACGAACTCCCCACGCCCGGCGGAACTGACCCCATGGCGCTGCTCATCATCCATCCGTTTGGCCATCCGGAGCGGGCGCAGTTGGCGGACTCGCGGGTGCGCTATTCCTGGCCCCTGTTATGGTTCCTGCCCGCGCTCGCCGTGCTGCTCGCGGTGGTCGGGTTTACGCTCCAGTATTACGCCACACGGCCAGTCGAGTGATGGCGCGGTCGCGGCGCGCGGACTCCGGTCAACAGTCAGTGAGATTGCGAAGGTCCCGCATGGGGCCGGATGCCGACCGGCCGGTGTTGGCCGGAAGGTGTTCCATGCCATTAGAGTC
>JANNNM010000909.1:0-1080 GCA_031398535.1 Betaproteobacteria bacterium
CTCCAGCCAGCATCCCGCGCAAGGCGGCGACCGCGAGTTTCACATGCGCATCGCGGAAGCCACGGGCAACAGCGCATTGGTGGCGGTGGTCAAGATGCTGTGGGACGAGCGCTCGGCACCGCTGTACAAGCAACTCGAGCATCATTACGACACGCCATCGTTGTGGGAAGCCGCAATCAGCGAGCATCGCGCCGTCTACAAGGCCATCGCGGTGCGCGATGTCAACGCGGCGCGCGCGGCGATGCAACGGCACCTGAACCAGGCCTACAAACGATTTTCGACCAGCTGGGACCATCTGCAGTAAGGACCGGGTCCTGCGCCACGAAGGGGAATACCATGCTTGCCTGCCGCATCCACGCCAAGGAAGACCTGCGGATCGAACCCGTCGACATGCCCTCGCCCGGTCCCGGCGAAGTGCTGCTGCGCCTCGGCGCAGCCGGCATCTGCGGCTCGGATCTTCACTACTATTTCGAAGGCCGCAACGGCAACTTCATCGTCCGCGAGCCGCTCATCCCGGGGCACGAGGCCTCGGGCGTGGTCGAGGCCATCGGCGCCGGCGTCACGCGCGTGAAGAAGGGCGACAAGGTGGCGGTGTCACCGTCGCACGCGTGCGGCCGCTGCGAGGGGTGCAGGCAGGGCCGCGAGCAGCTCTGCTCCAACATGAAGTTCCTCGGCAGTGCCAGCCTCTTCCCGCACGTTCAGGGCATGTTCCAGGAGTACTTCGTGATGGGCGAGCGCCAGTGCTATCCCGTCACCGGCGACATCTCCCTGGGAGTACTCGCCTTCGCGGAGCCGCTGGCAGTGGGCCTGCATGCGGTCAATCGCGGTGGTGACCTTCTCGGCAAGTCGGTGCTGATCACCGGCGCGGGCACCATCGGTTGCGTTACCGTGCTGGCGGCGCGCCTTGCCGGCGCACGCAAGATCACGGTTACCGATGTGCTCGATCGCCCGTTGCAGCAGGCGATGATCGTGGGTGCCGACGCCGTGCTGCGCGCCGACCGCGAAGGCGACAAATTGTCCACGCCGCAGTTCGACGTGGCCTACGAGGTTTCAGGCAACTTCAATGCGCTCAAGTCCTGC
>JANNNM010000482.1:0-1731 GCA_031398535.1 Betaproteobacteria bacterium
TCGCCCACGCGCGAGATGCTGATCGAGGAATCGCTGCTCGGTTGGAAAGAGTTCGAGATGGAGGTTGTCCGCGACAAGAAGGACAACTGCATCATCGTGTGCTCGATCGAGAACCTCGACCCGATGGGCGTGCACACGGGCGACTCGATCACGGTGGCGCCGGCACAGACGCTCACCGACAAGGAATACCAGATCATGCGCAACGCCTCCATCGCGGTGTTGCGCGAGGTGGGCGTGGATACGGGCGGGTCGAACGTGCAGTTCGCGGTGAACCCGGCTGACGGCCGCATGCTTGTCATCGAGATGAATCCGCGCGTGTCGCGCTCGTCGGCGTTGGCATCCAAGGCCACGGGCTTCCCGATTGCCAAGGTGGCGGCCAAGCTGGCAGTGGGCTACACGCTCGACGAACTGCGCAACGACATCACCGGCGGGCAGACCCCGGCGTCGTTCGAGCCGTCGATCGATTACGTCGTCACCAAGGTGCCGCGATTCGCGTTCGAGAAATTCAAGCAGGCCGACGACCGGCTCACCACGCAGATGAAGTCGGTGGGCGAGGTGATGGCCATCGGCCGCACGTTCCAGGAGTCCTTGCAGAAGGCGCTGCGCGGCCTGGAATCGGGCGTGGACGGCTTCAACCTGAAGACCGTCGACCCCGACACGATCGGCGACGAACTCGCCTATCCGCGGGCCGAACGGCTCTGGTATGTGGCAGATGCCTTCGGCATCGGCATGTCGCTGGAAGAAGTGCATGCGCACACGAAGATCGACCTGTGGTTCCTGACCCAGATCAAGGAGATCGTCGACCTCGAATTGATGCTCGACAAGCGCACGCTGGCGTCGATCTCGCGTGACGACATGCGCGCGTTGAAGCGCATGGGATTTTCCGACCGTCGCATGGCGCACCTGATGCACGCCACCGAGACGGAGGTCCGCGCCGCGCGTCACGCGATGGGCATCCGGCCGGTGTACAAGCGCGTCGACACGTGCGCGGCCGAGTTCTCCACCAAGACGGCGTACATGTACTCGACGTATGAGGACGAGTGCGAAGCCGAGCCCACCAACCGCAAGAAGGTGATGGTGCTGGGCGGCGGACCCAACCGCATCGGGCAGGGCATCGAGTTCGATTATTGCTGCGTGCATGCCGCGATGGCGCTGCGCGACGATGGTTACGAAACCATCATGGTCAACTGCAATCCGGAGACGGTGTCCACCGATTACGACACGTCCGATCGCCTCTACTTCGAGCCGCTCACGTTGGAGGATGTGCTGGAGATCGTGCACGTCGAGAAACCGTGGGGCGTCATCGTGCAATACGGCGGGCAGACGCCGTTGAAGCTCGCGCGCGACCTCGAGGCCAACGGTGTGCCCATCATCGGCACGACGCCGGACATGATCGACATGGCGGAGGACCGCGAGCGCTTCCAGCAGATGCTGCATCGGCTGAACCTGAAGCAGCCGCCCAACAAGACGGCGCGCACCGAGGCCGAAGCCCTGGCCGCCGCCACCGAGATCGGCTATCCGCTCGTCGTGCGGCCTTCGTATGTGCTGGGCGGGCGCGCGATGGAGATCGTGCACGAGCAGCGCGAACTCGAGCGCTACATGCGCGAGGCGGTCAAGGTCAGCAATGACTCGCCGGTGCTGCTCGACCGCTTCCTCGATGACGCGGTCGAGGTCGATGTGGACTGCATCAGCGACGGCCACGACGTGATGATCGGCGGCATCATGGAACAC
>JANNNM010000008.1:0-5474 GCA_031398535.1 Betaproteobacteria bacterium
TGCAGTTCCACGGCGGCTTCGGCTTTGCCTGCGAATACGACGTCGAGCGCAAGTTCCGCGAGACCCGGCTGTACCAGGTGGCGCCGATCTCGACCAACCTGATCCTCAGTCATGTGGCCGAACATGTGCTCGGCCTGCCGCGCAGTTTCTAAGGCCGGTTCACGCCTTGCTTGTGGTTGCGGTGGCCGCCATCGTTACACACAGGTCGAACGCCGCCTGCAGCCCTTCGACATTGGCCAAACCACGACCCGCGATGTCATAGGCGCTGCCGCTGGCCGAGGTGGCCACCGGCACCGGCAGGCCGCCGTGCAAGGTGACACCGCGCTCGAAGCCCATCAGCTTCATCGCGATCTGGCCCTGGTCGTGGTACATCGAGACCACGGCGTCGTAGTCGCCGCGGCGCGCGGCGATGAACACCGTGTCGGGCGAATACGGCCCGCGTGCGTCCAGGCCATCGGCTTGCAGGCTTTGCACCGCGGGCGCGATCACCTCAATCTCTTCGCTGCCGATCGAGCCGCCGTCACCCGCATGCGGATTGAGTGCGGCCACGGCGATGCGCGGCGGCGCGAACCCGGCCGCCTTCAGCGCAGTGTTCGCAAGGTCGAGCGCTCCGACGATGCCGTCGATGGTCAGCAGCTTCGGCATGTCCACCATCGGCACATGCGATGTCACGCGCGCATTCCACAGGCCTTCGAGGATGTTGAACTCCGTCGCCGGCCCCGTGGTGCCGAGCACGCCCGCCGTGAAACCGATCTCGTCGTCGTAGCTGGCATCCGCCAGCCGCATCGCGTGCTTGTTGAACGGCGTGAAGCACACCGCCTGCGCGTCACCGCGCTTGACGCGTTCGAGCGCATGCCGGTAGTTGGCCAGCGCAAACGTGCCGCCCGCCTTCGTCGCCTCGCCGCGCTTGATCGTGGCCGGGTCGAGATGTTTCAGGTCGATGAACACCGGACCCGCACCCGGCGGAATGGCGTCGCCGGCACCGATGACGGTGAAGGCGGTCGCTGTCCCGGCCACCACGGCGCCCGCATCGAACACGCGCTTGTCGCCGATGATGACGAGCCGTGCAGCCGCATGGGCTTCGTCGAGTGCCGCCAGCTTGGCCGTCAGTTCGGGGCTGACGCCTGCGGGATCGCCCATCGCCAGCGCGATGGTCGGGCGTTGCGTTGCGGTGGCGTTCAACGGTGACTCCGATCAAAAGTGGTTCAGTTGCCGAGCGCCCAGCGCGGCAGCCAGGTCGTGACGGCAGGCACGTAGGTGATGATCATCAGCGTGACCAGCAGCGGCACGTAGAAAGGCACCATCTCCTTCAGCACGTCCTTCATCGTCACCTTGGCGATGTCCGCCACGAGGAAGAGGGCGAGGCCCATTGGCGGCGTAAGCAGCCCGATCATCAGGTTGAACACGACGACCATGCCGAGGTGCACCGGATCGACGCCGGCCATGACCAGCGGCTTGGCGATGATGGGGGCGATCACCAGGATGGCCGTCGTGCTGTCGAGGAACATACCGACGAAGATCAGCAGCACGTTGACAATGAAGAGCAGCACATCGGGGTTGGTGGAAATCGACAGCAAGACACCAGTGAGCTTCTGCGGCACCTGTTCCACGGACAGGATCCAGCCGAAGAGCGCCGCCACCGCGACGATCAGCAGGATGCCGGCCGACGCGCGGATCGTCTCGAAGGCCGCGTCAAGCAGCCCCTTCAGCGTCAGCTCGCGGTAGAAGAGGCTGCTGATCAGGATCGCGTAGGCCACGGTGACCGACGCGATCTCGGTGGGCGTGAAGTAGCCGAGCAGCATGCCGGCGATCAGGATCACCGGCGCCACGATGGCAGGAAACGCCGGCTTGAAGTCGCGCCACAGCTCAACCACCTTCGGCCAGCGCTCCGAACGCGGATAGTTGCGGCGGATCGCCAACCATCCCGTCATCAGCATCAGCATCGCCACGCAGAGCAGGCCGGGCAGGATGCCGCCCAGCAGCAGCTGGATCACCGACACACCGGTCACCGTGCCGTAGATGATCAGCGGAATCGACGGCGGGAAAATCGGGCCTACGATCGCGGATGAACTGGTGACCGCCGCCGCGAATCCCGGCTTGAAGCCCTTCTGGCGCATCGCGTCGATCTCGATGCGCCCGATGCCGCCGATGTCGGCGAGTGCCGACCCCGACATGCCCGCGAAGATCAGGCTGCCGAAGATGTTGACCTGCGCCAGCCCGCCGGGCATGCGTCCGACCGCCGTGTCGGCGAACCGGTAGATGTATTTCGAGATGCCCGCGCTGTTCATCAGGCTGCCAACGAACAGGAAGACGGGCACGGCGACCAGCGGGAACGAATCGAGCGCATACAACGTGCGCTGCGCGATCAGGTCGATCGGCAGGCCCTTGGCGAAGATGTACACGATGCACGGGATGCCGATCGCCAGCACGACCGGGAACCCCAGCACGAAGAGTGCAACGAATGCCAGTACGACGAGAAAGCCTTCCATCGCACGTTTCCCGTCAGGTCAGGACTGTCTGTTTGTCTTCGGGGCGCCGCCGCTTCCACGTATGCGCGAACATGGCTGCCGTCTCGATCACCAGCAGCAGCGAACCCACCACCAGCGGGCCCATGAAGAGCCAGAACGGCATCTCCAGCGTGGCCGTCTGGTTGTTGAGGTTGTTGGCGATCGTCACGCAGCCCGCCGCCAGCAGCACGCCGAACATCGCGACGCCGGAGAGCTCGATGCCAAGCTGCAGCAGCCAGCGCGGATGCGGCGGGATCACGGCCTGCATTTCCTCCATCCGGATCTGCCCGCCCTGCTGCGTCACGTACGACGCGCCGATGAATGTAAGTGTGATCAGGAAGTAGCGCGCCAATTCCTCCGCACCCGACATCGGCACGTTGAAGATGCCGCGCATCACGATCTGCGCGAGCGGCGTAATGATGAGCGCCGCCAGCAAGGCGAGGCTCATCCAGCGCACCGCGGCGCGCAGACCGTTGAGGAGTTTCATCGGTGCGTTACTTTACAGCTCTGATTTGTTCAATGTAGCCGGTCCACTCGGGGAAGTCCTTGTTGACCTGCCCCAGCACCGCCTTCTGGAACGCGGCGACATCGAGACCATCCTTTTCCTCGATGAAGACCATGCCCTTGGCTTCAAGGTCAGAGCGATACTTGGCGGCGGTCTGCTTGTCCCAGTCGAGGGTCTTGGCACCTACTTCGGCCATTGTGTCCTCGATGATCTTGCGGTCGGCGGCCGGGATCGCCTGCCAGGCCTTCTCGTTGACGAAGACCGACAGCACCGACTGCATGTGATTGGTCATCATCACGTACTTCTGCACTTCGTAGAGTTTCAGGTTGTAGATGTTGGGCAGCGGATTTTCCTGCCCGACCACGAGGCCTGTCGCCAGCGCCGTCGCCAGTTCGGAGACCTCGACCGGCGTGGCTACCGCACCCATGCCCGTCAGCATCGACGACCACAGCTTGACCGGCACGCCGCGATACTTCTTGCCGGCCATGTCCTTCGGCGACAGCACTTTTTCCTTCGACGTCAGCTCGCGCGTGCCCTGGAAGAAGCTGCCGATGATGCGCATGTTGCCCTTCTCCACGAGCTGCTGGTTGATCTTGACCAGCGCCGGCGACGTGCGTGCATCGGTGGCCCGGAGGCTGTGCGCGGCATCGCGATAGACGAAAGGTGTGTTGAACACGGCCGTCTCGGGGACGATCTTGCCCAGCGACGCGAAGTCATGGTGGCCCATCTGGATGGCGCCCGACTTGACGCCGTCGACCATCTCGCCCACGCCGCCCAGCTGCGAGTTCGGGAAGACCTGGATCTCCACGCGGCCGTTGGTGCGCTCCTTGATGAGCTTCGCCACTTCGTCGGCGTAGAGCGTCTGGGGTGCGTTGGCCACGCCGACGTGGGCGTAGCGGATCTTGATCTGCGCGTGCGCCAGCGGCGACGCCAGCAACGTCGCGGTCACGAGCGCCGCGGTGATCGAGAACATGGTGCGAATCCTGGCTTGCATGGTGAATCCTCCTTCGGTTGTCGGAATATCGTTTTCCGTTGCGAACGTGTTGACTTGCCTACGACGTGGCTGCCGGCCCTTCGTAGAGCCTGAACACCGCCGACGTATCGAGCTCGGCGAAACCCTGGTGAATCAGCATCCGGTACAGCGACAATGCCTCGCCCGTCATCGGGGCCGGCGCCTTCATGCCACCGGCGAACTCGTTGACCATCTCGAGATCCTTCAGCAACTGGCGCGCATAGCCCTGCGGCGCGAAGTCGCGCGCGACCATCCGCGGATAGAGACGCTGCAGCAGCGTGCCATCGGCATGGCCGCCGGCCAGGCATTCCGGGACGCGGGCCGCGTCGATGCCGGCGGACTCGGCCATCAGCAAGGCTTCGGCCAGCACTGCATGCGTACAGCCGACGATCAGCTGGTTGATCATCTTGGCCACGAGACCCGCGCCGACAGGCCCCATGTGCGTGAAGCGCGCCGACAGGTGCGCCATCAAGGGCGCGATGCGCGCGATGTCGGCGGCGACGCCCCCGGCCATCACGGTCAACGATCCCGCGCCCGATGCGGGCGGGCCGCCCGATACGGGCGCATCGACCCAGCCGCAACCGGTCTGCGCCAGCAGCTTCGCGCCAAACGCGCGGCCACGGTCCACCTTCACCGTCGAAAAATCGATCACGAGTTGCGGCGGTGCCAGCACGCTGGCCACGCCGGCGTCGCCGAACACCGCCTGCTCGACCGCATCGGTCGTCGGCAGGTTGAGCAGCACGACGTCGACGCCACGCGCCGCATCCGCAGGCGAGGTCGCGGCGATTGCGCCGGCCTGCCGCGCCGCTTCTACCTGCGCGGGCAGGACATCAAACGCTCGCACCGGATAGCCGAGCGACACGAGGCGCTTGACCATGGGCAGCCCCATGAGGCCGACGCCGACGTAACCGATGGAGGGAAGGGTCGTGGTCATGGCATCGCGTAGATTCGAATGGCGTTGTCGCGGAACAGCGCGCGCTGGTCCTCGCTGGAAAAATCGCGCACGATCTCGCGGAAGCCACCGAAGATCGCCGGGAACGTGGCGCACAGGCTGTCGACGGGAAAGTTGCTGGCGAACATGCAGCGCCGGGCGCCGAAGAGATCGATCACCGTGCGCACGATGTCGCCGTTGGCGGCGGGTGTCCACGCCTGCCCGGCCTGCCCCAGCCCCGAGATCTTCACGTTGACGTTGGGCTGCGCGGCAAGGGTCGTCATCGCCTTCTTCCAGCCGGCGATGCCTTCGGCGCTGCGATCGGACGGCAGCCCGGTGTGATTGAGGATGATCGTCGTGCCCGGAAAATCGGCGGCCAGCTGCGCGGCTTCGGCCAGGTGCCACCACGGCGTCTGCAGGTCGAAGCGCAGGCCGTTGCCTGCCAGCTGCGCGAAACCCGCGCGCCATCGCGAATCGGTCATGCCGCCGGGCGACGCATCACCGGGTGACTTGTTGGCC
>JANNNM010000030.1:0-2743 GCA_031398535.1 Betaproteobacteria bacterium
TGCTGCCTCACGAGGAGAGCGCGGAAGCCGCAGCATGACGGTCACGCCTGGGGATGGCGTGATGCGCCTCGCGGGTCTCGAGCCGCTGGCCATCGGCGACGATTCGCTGTTCGTCAATGTCGGCGAGCGCACCAATGTCACCGGCTCGAAAGTCTTTGCGCGGCTGATCCTGGCCGACGACTTCGCCGGCGCGGTGGAAGTCGCGCGGCAGCAGGTGGCAAGCGGCGCGCAGATCATTGACGTCAACATGGACGAGGCGATGCTCGATTCGAAGGCGGCGATGGTCCGCTTCCTGAATCTGATCGCCACGGAGCCTGACATCGCCCGCGTGCCGGTGATGATCGACTCCTCCAAGTGGGAAGTGATCGAAGCCGGCCTGAAATGCGTGCAGGGCAAGCCCATCGTCAACTCGATCTCGATGAAGGAAGGTGAGGCCGCCTTCATCGAGCAGGCCAAGCGCGTGCGCCGCTATGGCGCCGCCGTGATCGTGATGGCCTTCGACGAGAAGGGCCAGGCCGATACCTTCGAGCGCAAGACGTCGATCTGCAAGCGCAGCTACGACCTGCTGGTGGACGAAGTGGGCTTCCCGCCCGAGGACATCGTGTTCGACCCGAATGTGTTCGCGATCGCCACCGGCATCGACGAGCACAACAACTACGCGGTCGACTTCATCAACGCCACGCGCTGGATCCGGCAGCACCTGCCGCATGCCAAGGTGTCGGGCGGCATCTCGAATGTCAGCTTCTCGTTCCGCGGCAACGAGCCGGTGCGCGAGGCGATCCACACGGTGTTCCTGTACCACGCGATCAAGGCCGGGCTGACGATGGGCATCGTCAATGCGGGCCAGCTTGGCGTCTACGATGCGATTGATCCGGAATTGCGCGAGCGCGTGGAGGATGTCGTGCTCAATCGGCGGCCGGATGCCACGGAGCGGCTCGTCACGTTCGCCGAGACGGTGAAGGCGCAAGGCAAGGTCAGCACCGAAGACCTGACGTGGCGCGAGCAGACGGTCGAGGCACGGCTGTCGCATGCGCTGGTCAAGGGCATCACCGCGTACATCATCGAGGACACGGAAGAGGCGCGGCGGAAGTACGCGCGGCCGATCCAGGTGATCGAAGGTCCGCTGATGGCGGGCATGAACGTCGTGGGCGACCTCTTCGGCGCCGGCAAGATGTTCCTGCCGCAGGTGGTGAAGTCCGCGCGCGTGATGAAGCAGGCGGTGGGCCACCTGGTGCCGTTCATCGAGGAGGAGAAGCGCCTTTCCGGCGACGCCGGCAAGCCCAAGGGCACGATCGTGATGGCCACGGTGAAGGGCGATGTGCACGACATCGGCAAGAACATCGTCGGCGTCGTGCTCCAGTGCAACAACTTCGACGTGATTGATCTTGGGGTGATGGTGCCGGCCAAGAAAATTCTCGAAACGGCGATGGAACGCAACGCCGACATCATCGGGCTGTCCGGCCTCATCACGCCGTCGCTCGAGGAAATGGCACACGTCGCGCACGAGATGCAGCGCCTGCAGATGCGGCAGCCGCTGCTGATCGGCGGCGCCACCACGTCGCGTGTGCATACCGCCGTGAAGATCGCGCCGCATTACGGCGGCGTCACCGTCTACGTGCCCGATGCGTCGCGTGCGGTGGGCGTGGCCAGCAACCTGCTGTCCGATGAGCTGAAGGACGCGTACGTCGCGGAAGTGGCCGTCGACTACGAGAAGATCCGCGTGCAGCACGCGGGCAAGAAAGGCCCGAAGCTTGTTTCGCTGGCCACCGCCCGCGCCCACGCGTTTGTTTCCGACTGGGCGCGCGCCAAGCCCGCCGTGCCGCTGGCCCTGGGCCGCCGCGAGTTCCGCAACGTCGATCTCGCGCAGATCGCGGCATATATCGACTGGGGTCCGTTCTTCCAGGCGTGGGAGTTGTCGGGGCCCTATCCGGCAATCCTGCAGGACCCGATCGTTGGCGAGGCTGCGCGCAGCGTGCACGCCGAAGGCCAGGCGATGCTGAAGCGGATCATCGACGGCCGCTGGCTGACCGCGAACGGCGTGCTGACGTTGCTGCCGGCGCAGCGCCGCGGCGACGACATCGCGCTTTTCGAGGACGAAGCGCGCACGCGGCCGGTGCTGACGTGGCACAACCTGCGCCAGCAGAACGAGAAGGCGGCCGGCAACCCGAATTTCTGCCTCGCCGATTTCGTGGCGCCTGCAGACGCAGGATTGGACGACTACGCCGGAGCGTTTGCCGTCACCGCCGGCCTCGGCATCGAGAAGAAGCTGGCCGAGTTCGAGGCCGCGAAGGACGACTTCAGTTCGATCATGCTGAAGTCGCTGGCCGACCGGCTGGCCGAGGCCTTTGCGGAGTGGCTGCACCGCAAGGTGCGGCGCGAGTTGTGGGGGTATGAAGCCAACGACGACGCCGGCGGCTTCGACGTGCATGCCCTGGTGCGCGAGGAGTATCGCGGCATCCGGCCGGCACCGGGTTATCCCGCGTGCCCCGACCACGCCGTGAAGGCGCCGCTCTTCGACGTGCTGCGTGCGGAAGCGATCGGCATGTCGCTGACGGAAAGCTACGCGATGCTGCCCACCGCCGCGGTGTGCGGGTTCTACCTCGCGCATCCGGACGCGCGATATTTCGCCGTGGGCCGTATCGGTGACGACCAGCTCCGGGATTTCGCGGAACGTAGCGGCATACCACTGACAGACGCCCGGTCGAGGCTGGCCCCCAACCTCGGGTAGCATATCGACTCGTGG
>JANNNM010000045.1:0-7742 GCA_031398535.1 Betaproteobacteria bacterium
GATGTCGAGCGGCCGCTGACCAACCGCGTGGTGGCGGGCCTCAATCACTGGATCAAGAACACGCTGGTCCGCGCCAGCCAGACGGAGAACGAGGCCGGCGACAAGGTGGGCTTCCTCAATCGCGCGTTCGGGTGGGCGTACTACTTCCGCTACCCGGGCAAGGCGTTGAAGCGCTGGAACAAGTACGTGTATTACGCAACCAAGTGGCTGATCCTGTTCCTCATCCTCTATGCGGTGTTCTTCTGGCGCAATTGACCGCGCGCGAGTGTCAAGCGCGCGCCACGCCGGCGCCATCGTAGAATTTCCGCTCCCACCGACTGGACGCACCGATGCTAGAACTTCTGACCAGCCCTGAGGCCTGGATCGCGTTTGCAACGCTGACTGCACTGGAACTGGTGCTCGGCATCGACAACGTGATCTTCATTTCAATCCTCGTCGACAAGCTTCCCGTCGCTCAACGCGAGTTCGCGCGACGCATCGGCCTGTTCTTCGCGATGTTCATGCGCATCGGGCTGCTGCTGGTGCTGTCGTGGCTGGTGGGGCTGACGGCGCCGCTCTTCACCGTGCTGAGCCAGGCCATCTCCGGGCGCGACCTCATCCTGATCCTGGGCGGGCTCTTCCTGCTGTGGAAAAGCACGATGGAGATCCATCAACTGATGGAAGGCACCGAGGGTCACTCGTCCAGCGCGGTGAAGGCGACGTTCACCGCCGTGATCTTCCAGATCATCATCATCGACCTCGTGTTCTCGCTCGACTCGATCATCACCGCCGTGGGCATGGTCAACGAGATCCCGATCATGGTGGCGGCCGTCGTCGTCTCGGTGGCGCTGATGATGCTGTTCGCCGGCCCCATCGGCCGCTTCGTGTCGGCCCACCCGACCGTGAAGATGCTGGCGCTGACATTCCTGTTCGTGATCGGCGTCGCGCTGGTAGGCGAAGGCTTCGACAAGGCGGTGCCGAAGGGCTACATCTACTTCGCGATGGCATTCTCGGTATGCGTCGAGATGCTGAACCTGCGTGCGCGCCGCAAGGCGGCCACGCCGGTGCACCTCCACCATCCCTACGTGGCGGATGCGGCGCCAACGGCCGATGCGCCCGCCGCGCAGGCGGCGGGCGAGAGGACTATTCGACCTTGATGTTGCGCTCGGCCACCACGCGCGACCAGCGCGCGATCTCGTCGCGGATCAGCTTCGCGTAGCCGTCGGCGCTGCTGCCGATCACATCGAAGCCCATTTCCTGCAGCTTGTCGCGCAGCGCGGGCTGCGCCAGCGCCTTGACCAGCGATGCATTGAGTTTCTGCACGACGGCCGGGTCCATGCCGGCGGGTCCCAGGACGCCGTAGAAGGGCGCCGCGTCGAACCCGGTATAGCCCTGCTCGGCCAGCGTGGGGACGTCGGGCAGCATCGAGGCGCGCTTGGCGCTGACGATTGCGAGGCCGCGTACCGTGCCGGCCTTGACCTGCGTGCCGGATGGCACGATGGCATCGACCACCAGCGGGACCTGGCCGCCCATCACATCCTTCAAGGCCGGCGCGATGCCGTTGTACGCCACGTGCGCGCCGCCGAAGTCCTGGCCGCCCCGGAACATCTCCCACCACAGGTGCCCGTAGCTGCCGATGCCGCCCGAGGTGTAGAGGAGCGGTTGGGGTTGCGCCTTGGCATACGCGATCAGTTCCTTCACCGTCTTCGCCGGGACGCCCGGCCCGGCCACGATCAGCAGCGGCTGCGACACGACCCACGACAGCGGCGTGAAGTCCTTGATCGCGTCGTAGGGCAGCTTGCGACCGAGCGCGGTGTTGAACGCAATGGGCACGCCGGCGGCCAGCAGCGTGTAGCCGTCGGGCTTCGACTTCGCCACGAGATCGCTGCCGATCACCTGGCCGCCCCCGGGCTTGTTCTCGACGACGACCTGCTGCCCCAGCTGCTCCGACCACGCGGGGGCGATGAGCCTGAATGCGGTATCGATGCCGCCGCCGGGGGCGACCGGCACGATCAGCTTGACCGGGCGCGATGGAAACACGTCCTGCGCATGCGCCGACAACGACGCGGCCACGGCCACGAGCAACAACGAGCAACGCAGGAACAGCGACGGCATCGACATGAGCAGTGTCCTTGGCGAACGCAATGGGAACCCCTAGACTAGATGAGTCGCAAGTTCCGATCAACTGCACCCATTTCCCCCTGTGTGAACATGGCCACCGAAGCTTTGGGCGTCACCGTC
Source organism: Betaproteobacteria bacterium (assembly GCA_031398535.1). Lineage (GTDB taxonomy): Bacteria > Pseudomonadota > Gammaproteobacteria > Burkholderiales > Casimicrobiaceae > VBCG01. The sequence goes on from JANNNM010000045.1 coordinate 2,221, forward strand.
ATGCCCGAATGGTTTGCCTGCGAAGGCATCGATGCAGTGCTGGACCGCGTGCAGCAACTGGGGGCCACCGCCATCGCCACCAGTCCCTATGTGATGGAGCAGGGCACCGCTGACGACGGTGGCCGCGAGCCACCCGCCGACGGCGAGGCGGGCCGGGTGCGGCCGCTCGATCGCGAACTATGGGGCCAGCGCGAACTCTGGGTGCGCACGGCGCCCTCGCTGGTCCATGACCTGTCGCGCTATGCGGGGCTGCGCTACCAGCCGTTGCCCGCCACGGCGCTCACGCGATCGCAGCCGGAATTGATCGACCGGATCTGCGCCGCGGCCGCATCGCGCGGGATCACCGTCTACCTGCAGGTGATGGCCGCGAGCCCGCCGGGCTATCGCGTGCAGTTTGCCGGCAGCCGCGCCGAGGACCAGTGCCACGGTCCCGATGGCCCTGCGCATGGCGATCGCGTCGATCGCAACGCATCGCTGGCCAGCCCGCATGTCGTGGCCTACATCGCAACGCTGGTGGCGGAGTTGGCCGAGCGCTATCCGGGGGTCGCGGGCCTGCGCCTCGACTGGCCCGAATACCCGCCCTACGACATGCGCAGCGCACTTTTCGATTTCAATCCGGCGATGCTGGACCTGCTGGCCGCGCGTGGCGTCGACGCAGCGGCGCTGCGACTGCAGGTGCAGCGCTGGTCCAACGATGTTCGCGCTGCCGCCAGTGGCGCTGCAGCGGGACGGCCGGCCGTGGTGATGCGTGCACTGCGCGATGCTGGCTGGGATGCGCTGCAGGCGGACGACGGACCGCTGGCACCGCTGTTCGCCGCCAAGAAGGCGGCCGCACGCGGGTTGCTGGCGCAATGTCGCGCCGCGCTCGACGCCGTACCGGGCGGGCGCCGGCGCCTCGAGCCGCAGTTCTTTCCACCGCCCTTCCAGCACATCTCCGGCGGGCCGCTCGATGCACTCGACGGCATCGCCGATGCGATCGGCATCAAGCTCTACACGATGCACTGGCCGATGCTGGCCCGCTATTGGGCGCGCGACCTCATCGGCGCGGCGCCGCCCGCGCAACTCGACGCGGTCACGGCTGCCGTCGCGATGCTGTTCGACCTGACCGATACGCTCGATGCGGACGGAACGAAGCTGCGGTATCCGGAGCCGCATGATGCCCACCCGGCGGGTGCCGAGGCACAGCGGCGCAAGATCGACGCTGCACGCGCGCTCGCGGGGCCCATGCCGGTGCGCACGTTCGTCCACAGCTACGGTCCGCAGGACGATGTGGTGGCGCGGTTCCGGATCGCCGCGGCGGCCGGCGGACCGCTGTGGATCAACCGCTACGGGTATCTGAGCGACGCGAAGATCGCCGCGCTCGCGCGCGCGACGCGCGCGCCCGCCAAGTGATCCGCGCGCCTGGCGTGCGCCGCTAGCCGCGCCCGACGAAGGGCATCTTCGTCGCCATGATCGTCATGAACTGGACGTTGGCATCGAGCGACAGGCTCGCCATGTAGACGACGGCGCTGGCGACGTTGGCCACGTCCATCAACGGTTCGATCGCGATCTCGCCACTGGCCTGCGGCACGCCGCTGGCCATCTTCGCCGCCATCTCCGTGGCGGCATTGCCGATGTCGATCTGGCCGCACGCGATGTCGTATGTGCGGCCATCGAGCGATGTCGAGCGCGTGAGTCCCGTGACGGCATGCTTCGTGGCCGTGTACGGGGCGGACTTGGGACGCGGCGCATGCGCCGAGATCGAGCCGTTGTTGATGATGCGGCCGCCGCGCGGCGACTGCGACTTCATCAGCAGGATGGCCTGCTGCGTGCACAGGAAGACACCGGTGAGGTTGATGTCGACCACGTTGCGCCACTGCTCGATCGTCAGTTCCTCGAGGCCCACCGGCGGCGCGCCCACGCCTGCATTGTTGAAAAGCACGTCGAGGCGGCCGAACTCGGCCTTGGTCTGCGCGAACAGGGCCGCGACCGACGCCGGGTCGGCCACGTCGGTGGGGATGGCGCGCCCGTGGGCGGCAAGCTCGCCCGCGCTGGCGATGGCGGCGTCGAGGGCATCACGGCGGCGGCCGGCGAACACGACCTTGTACCCGGCCTTCAAGAGGCCGATGGCGGCAGCCTTGCCGATGCCGGAGCCGGCGCCGGTGACGATGGCAATCTTGTGCTGCGAACTCATGCGGGTTCCAATCGATCGAGGGACGAAGGGGACGGTGCTTCGGCACGGACGGTCCCGGCGCACCATGGCGTGCATTCTGCGGGTCGCTGTCCGGTTGCACAACCGCCGGGATGGCGACGTACACCGGGTGCTGCTGCGGCGTGCGCCATCGCTAGGCGCGCAGCAGCGCGTGCATTGCAAAGTGCGACAGGTACATGGCCACGCGCGCGGGCGCGGCCGCACGTTCGCCGGGCGGAAGTGCCGCTGCCAGCAGTGCATTGAGATCGTCTTGAGTGCGCGTGCCGTCGAGCGCCGCCAGCAGGCCGCGCGCCAGTGGATCGTCGATGCGCAGGGTCTCGTGGCGGAGGTTGGTCACGTCCGGCTGGCGCGCGATCTGCCAGCGCACCAGCGGACTGGCTTCGGGGCGCATCGATGCCTCGGCGGCAAGTTTCGGAGGATGGACATGCAGGTCCACCATGCCGGCGTAGCAGGCATCCACCAGGATTCCCGCGGCGCTTCGGGCACCGCCGGGGGCGTTGCCGGCGTGCCATGCCGTGGCTTCCGCCATCGGCACGGCGCGAGGCGACTGCGCCACCAGCCATTGCAGCAGCGCGCGCATTGCACGAACCTCCGGCGATGCCGCCGCCGGGTCGCCGCCGAACGCCGTGCCTTCGGCCGCCGCGCGCACCAGCGCGATCGATGCGGCCGCATGCATGCCGGCAACGCGGGCGTCGACAGCGTGCGACTTTACCGGCGCGTCGGCGCGGCCCACGATCGACTGCCGGAAGCGGCGCAATCGTGCGTAGTCGAGGTATTGCTCGCGGGGCAGCAGGTCCATGCCCGCGACCCATTGCGCGATGCGCGGCGAGAGGCCGGCGGGCGTCATCATCGAGAGCCGGGTCTCCGCGACGAAAGCGAGGCCATGCCGTGCCAGCGCCGTGGTGAACTCGCGGAAATGGAACGGCTGGTTCGGCACGGCAAGATCGTCGTGATAGAGCGCGCTGTCGGACTTGGCGGCGAGCTTGCCGAACTCCGCGCGCAGCAGGCCGTCGGTTTCGTTCTGCGCGGCGCCGGGCTCCGCCAGCAGCGCGGCCAGCGCGCGCGCTGCATCGAGCCGTTCGCGGGCCGTGGGCAAGGCATCGACATGCGCATGCAGGATTTCCCACGTCGCCTGCCGCACATGGCAGCCCGGAAACGTGTTGTAGCTGACGTACATCAGGCCCTGCGGCGACAGCCGCGCCGCCGCGAGCGCCAGCAGCGCTTCGCGGACCGGCGCGGGAACCCACGAGTAGACGCCGTGCGCGATGATGTAATCGTAGGTTGCCGGTGCCTCCAGCAGCGTCCGCAGGTCCTGCTGCAGCAGCGTGATGTTGGTCAACCCGAGGTCACCGGCCATGCGCGTGGCGACGACGATGGCCTGGCCCGACAGGTCGCATCCGGTGAAGTGGGCCTGCGGCAATACGGCGGCCATCGGCACGAGATTGGCACCGTCGGCACAGCCGATCTCGAGCACCTGGCAGGTGGCCACGGGCGGCGGCGTGCGGCCCAGCAGCGTGGCGACCATGGCGAGGTACGCCGGATGGGTCTGTGCATGGGCCTGCGCGGCGTAGGGGATCGTGTCGTACCGGCGGGCCAAGTCCGCCGTGGAATCGGGAAGCGCAGGCTGGGCGGGATCGGCAGGCATGGGTTAGGTGCGACGAAGCCGGCATCGTGGCGGATTCGCATGGCGCCGGCGTTGCGATTGTAGTGGAGACGGAAAGGCCGGCCCGGTCGAGGTTGCCGTGGATACGGCGGTGCTGGTACGATCCGCCTATGACGTTGGCATATCCAGTCGAGCACTTGGAAGAGACTCGCCGATCGGGTCGCAAGTTTGCGTTGCCGGGCGTGGGCCGGTCATGAAGTGCACGATCTGCGGCGCGGCGACCATGCCCGGCTCGATGCTGTGCCGGCCGTGCCGCGCGGCGCTGAAGCGCGCGCGCTACGTCAGCGTCGTGGACGTGCCACCGTCATCGTTGATGCAGGCGCACGGGGCACGGTCGCGACGTGATGCATCGAAGCGCGCGGGTGCCGTCAACGCAGGTTCGAAACGGCCCGGCAGCCGGTCATCGTTATCTTCAACGTCTCCAAACCGGCATGGGTGGGTTCGCTCGCTGGTGGCGGGCGTCGGCGCGATCGTCGCGCTGGGAACGATCGCGTGGTTCGGGCAGGCCCGGGATCCGCCCGCGTCGACGGTGGTGGCGCCTGCCGTGGTCGCCCGGTCGGGGACGCCGCCCGTGCCGCCCGCTCCGACGTCGGCGGCCGCCACGGTCCTGGTCGCCACCGACAGGATGCCGGCACCGCCGACCTCGTCCGCAACGGCCGTGGATACCGCAGCGGCCGCGACGCGTGCCGACCCGACCGTCGGGGCCGCGGCTGCTGCGGCGATTGCCGGCACCCGCAAGTCCGATCTGCGGCCGGCCACCGTGCGCGCCTTCCCGCCGACCGCGCCCGCCGCCGCGCCGAATGCAACGAATGCCATGTTGAGCACGGGGCCGGGCATGCAGGGCTTCGGCCTCGATGCGCCGCCACTGCCGCCGGTGGTGGTGCCCGCGCCGCGCGTCGTGCCGCCGCCGCCTCCACCGCGTGACCGGTGGCAGACGATGGGCGATGAGCGCGCGCGCTGTGATCGCGAAGGCGGCATCGCCGGCTTCATCTGCGACCAGAAGGTGCGCCTCGCGTCATGCGAAGGTTACTGGGGCCGCGTGCCGCAATGTCCGCTGCCGCCGGAGAATCCGCGCTAGCGCGTGGCCGCGCGCACCAGGTGTTCCGCCAGCGGCTCGAGGTAGCCGGGATGCCGGTGGATGTCATGGTGGGTGGCGCCCTCGATGGCCAGCATCGTCGTCGGTGCGCGCGCCAGCGCACGCAATTGATGGCTGGCCCCGACCGGGATCATCTGGTCGCCGGTGCCATGCGCGAAGAGGATCGGGCTCTTTACCTCGCCGATGATCGCGTCGGTGCGCAGCGGATACTTGACCAGCATCGACGGCACGAACGGATAGCGCTGCTGCGCAGCCTCGACGATGCTGGTGTACGGTGACACCAGCACCAGCAAACTCGGATGGACGTCGCGGGCCAGTTGCACGGCGAGGCCCGTGCCGAGCGACCGGCCGTAGATCACGATGGGCTTGCCCGCATAGCGCGGCGCGATGACGTTCCACGCGGCGCGGACATCCGCATGCAGCTGGTCCTCGCTTTCGATGCGGCCGGTACTGCGTCCATACCCGCGATAATCGAGCATGAACATGTCGTAGTTGACGCGCCGGTAGAAGTCAACACCCGAGGTCCACGTATTGAGGTTGCCCGCGTTGCCATGCAGGAAGAACACGAGGCC
>JANNNM010000066.1:0-1710 GCA_031398535.1 Betaproteobacteria bacterium
CGGATCGTCAACATGACCGCACTGACGGTCGTGGATTGCTCGTCGCGGCAGCCGTCGTTGATCTGATCCCGCGCGCTATTTGCTGGCGGCCGGCGCGGGCTCTTTCGACTTGCCGGGCTCGGCCGCCGGAACGTCGCCGGGCTTGATGCCCTTGGTCGCGTCGGCCTTGCTCTTGGCCTTGGCGGCGGCGGCGGGTGGCAGGCCGGTGGCCACGCCTTTCTTGGTCAGGTCCACGGCGGCGGGGGCGTCCCGCCGGGCTGCGGCCGGGGTGTCCTTCGCCATGGGGGCGGTCGCCTGCGCCATTGCCATCATCGACAGCGACAATGCCGTCAGGCCAACGATCAAGTTCTTCATGAGGCTTCCTCCCGGGGAATGGCGGCATGCGGCGCGAAAACCTGATTCCGCCGCGTCCCGTCGATTCGAGGATAGCCCGGCTCTCGGACACCGCTGGCTTACGGGGACGGCGTGTCCCGTCCCCGGCGAGTCGAGGCGCGCGATCGTCCAGTTTCCGGGCCCCGTGACGGCATGGATTTCGCTAATATCGGGTTACAGGCGCTCCCGCGCCCCGAAATGCGCCACCACGGTGCATTCGGCGGCGGGCGGGCGTGCCGGTTGCCCTTCTTTCGTGCAAGTCAGGAGATCTTCGATGGAATTCCCCTCGTTCGTCCGTCGCGCCGCACTTGCGTGCGCGGCTTTCACCGTATTCGCCACCGCCGTCCCGGTTGCCGCGCAGGACACCAAGATCGCCTTCCAGCTCGACTGGCGCTTCGAAGGTCCCGCCGCGCTGTTCCTGCTGCCGAAGGCCAAGGGCTACTTCGCCGCGGAAAAGCTCGACGTGACGGTCGATGCCGGCAATGGCTCGGGCAACGCGGTCAATCGCGTGGCATCGGGCACGTACCAGATGGGCTTCGCGGACCTGGCGGCGCTGATCGAGTTCGTCGGCAACAATCCGACGGCACCCAACAAGCCTGTCGCGGTGTTCATGGTCTACGACGAGACGCCGGCTGCCGTGTTCTCGCTGAAGAAGTCCAACATCAAGAAGCCCGCCGATCTGCAGGGCAAGAAGATGGGCGCGCCGGTGTTCGATGCCGGCCGCCGCGCGTTCCCCATCTTCGTGAAGGCCAACAAGCTCGACTCCGGCAAGATCGCATGGACGACGATGGACCCGCCACTGCGCGAGACGATGCTGGTCAAGGGCGACGTCGATGCCATCACGGGCTTTTACTTCACGAGCCTGCTGAACCTCAACGCCCGCGGCATCAAGGACGAAGAAGTCGACGTGATGATGTACCCCAAGTACGGCGTCAACCTGTACGGCAACGCGATCATCGTGTCCGAGCAGTTCCTGAAGGAAAAGCCGGAAGCAGTGAAAGCCTTCCTGCGTGCGTTCACCAAGGGCATGAAGGACGTGCTGGCCGATCCGGATGGCTCGATCAAGTTCGTCAAGGAACGTGATGCGCTCGTCGACGAGACGCTGGAGAAGCGCCGGATGAAGCTGGCGATCGAAAGCGTGATCGCCACGCCGGAAGCGAAGGCCAACGGCGTGGGCGGCGTGCTGGCGCCGCGCCTCACCGACATGGTGACGCAGGTTTCGTCGGCATTCGAACTGAAGAACCCCGTCACGCCGTCGGCCATCTTCTCCGACGCGTATCTGCCGGCGAAGGCCGACCGCATGGTCGTGCCGAAGTAAGGCAGCAGCATCACGAGGCC
>JANNNM010000074.1:0-2504 GCA_031398535.1 Betaproteobacteria bacterium
CTCGCCCTGGAAGCCGATGAGGCCACGGGCGGGCACGCGATATTCGAGTCGCGCGCGGCCGAGACCATCGGATTCCATGTTGGTCAGGTCGGCGCGACGCGTGCCCAAGGCTTCCATCACGGCGCCCTGGTGCGTTTCTTCAACGTCCACCGAAAGCGACTCGTACGGCTCGCAGGTAACGCCATCGATCTCGCGCATCACGACGCGCGGACGCGACACGGCCAGCTCGAAACCTTCGCGGCGCATGTTCTCGATGAGGATGGTGAGATGCAGCTCGCCGCGTCCGAACACCAGGAAGGAATCGGTGTCGCCCGTATCCTCGACGCGCATCGCCATGTTGGTCAGCAGCTCTTTGGTCAAACGATCGCGCAGGTTGCGCGACGTCACGTACTTGCCCTCGCGTCCGGCGAGAGGGGACGTATTCACCTGGAAGTACATCGACAGCGTAGGCTCGTCGACCATGATCGGCGGCAGTGCTTCGGGATAGTCAACGGCGGCCAGCGTGGTACCGATCGACATGTCGTCGATGCCGGTAACGAGCACGATATCGCCGGCCATCGCCATTTCAACCGGCGCGCGCTCAAGCCCATGGAAGCCGAGCACCGTGCTGATGCGCGCCTTCTGCGGAATCTGGCCGGGGGCGAGCGGGCCGTTGAGGATGGCAACTTCCTGGCCGGGCTTCAACTTGCCGCGGCGGATGCGGCCGATGCCCAGGCGCCCGAGATAGCTTGAATAGTCGAGCGCGCTGACCTGGAATTGCAGCGGGCCATCGACGTCGGCTTCCGGCGCGGGCACGGAGGCGATGACGGTTTCGAACAGCGCCTTCATGTTGCCTTCGCCGTCCGGCACGCCCGTCTTGGCCACCTTGACGTCCATCGTCGCCCAGCCGTTCAACGCGGATGCGTACACGACCGGGAAGTCGAGCTGGTCGTCGTTGGCGCCCAACTTGTCGAAGAGGTCGAACGTGGCGTTGACGACCCATTCCGGACGCGCGCCCGGGCGGTCGACCTTGTTCACGACCACGATGGGCTTCAAGCCCTGCTGCAGCGCCTTCATCGTCACGAAGCGCGTCTGCGGCATCGGGCCTTCCACGGCATCGACCAGCAGCAGCACGCCGTCGACCATGCCCAGCACGCGCTCGACTTCACCGCCGAAATCCGCGTGGCCCGGGGTGTCGACGATATTGATGTGGTATTCGTTGTAGTCGATCGAGCAATTCTTGGCGAGAATGGTGATCCCGCGCTCTTTCTCGATGTCATTGCTGTCCATCACCCGCTCGGCGATGTGCTGGTGCTTGGCGAAGGTGCCCGCCTGCACGAGGAGCTTGTCGACGAGCGTGGTCTTGCCGTGGTCGACGTGGGCAATGATGGCGATGTTGCGCAGGTAGGTGCGCACATCCTTGGCGGTGGCTGAAACTTGCGGCGTGGTCATGTGGGGTCCGGAGGTCGCGTGGGCGGCGACGTGTGGGCTCTCGGAATCCATGGATTCCGCTTGACCGACGCACCGCAGCAAAAAAGCCCTCGATTGTAGCCCGTTTTGGCCGCGCCATGCCAACAATATTTTGATAAATCCGCAACTTAGGCTATAATCAAGCTTCGGGCGGCCGTTCCGGTCACCGCCCACCCTGCGCGGGGTCCAAAGCTTCAGCAACCGCTGTTCGCCCCACCTCGCCGCAACCCCATCGCAACGTCGATCAACGCTGCCTGGACCGGAAGTCTCGCTGATGCGAGGTTGGCCGCGCCAGGAGCAATTCAATGAGCACCACGAGCTTTGCAGAGCTCGGCTTGAGCCCGGAAATCCTCCGGGCCGTGACCGAGAGCGGCTATACCACCCCCACTCCCATCCAGGCGCAGGCCATTCCCGTCGTATTGGCAGGCCGCGACGTGATGGGCGGCGCGCAGACCGGCACCGGCAAGACCGCAGGCTTCGGTCTGCCCATCCTGCAGCGCCTGCAGCCCCACGCCAGCAACAGCCCGTCGCCGGCGCGACACCCCGTGCGCGCGCTCATCCTGGCGCCCACGCGCGAGCTGGCCATCCAGGTCGAAGAGCAGATCAAGACCTACGCCAAGTACACCGGCTTGCGCTCCACCTGCGTGTTCGGCGGCGTCGACATCAAGGCGCAGCTGGCCATCGTGCGTGCCGGCGTCGAGATCCTCGTCGCCACGCCGGGCCGCCTGCTCGACCACATCGAACACAAGAGCGTGAACCTGGGGCAGGTCGAGATCTTCGTGCTCGACGAAGCCGACCGCATGCTCGACATGGGCTTCATCCCCGACATCAAGCGGATCATGGCGCTGCTGCCGTCCGGCATCAAGCGGCAGAACCTGCTGTTCTCGGCCACGTTCTCGGGCGAGATCAAGAAGCTCGCCGACCAGTTGCTGAACGCGCCGGAGTTGATCGAAGTCGCGCGCCGGAATACCGCGGCGGAGACGGTGACACAGAAGGCGTACAAGGTTCCGCAGGATGCCAAGCGCGCACTGCTCACGCATATCGTGCGCTCGCGC